>SCVK01000014.1 GCA_004297075.1 Chitinophagaceae bacterium | reverse complement strand
TTCTTTGAACTCAATACCCGCCTCGCCAAACTGATGAGTGGTTATCCGGAATACAATGTAGTAATGGAAGAGATTCATCATACCCAGAAAAAAGACGCGCCGAGTGGTACAGCCATTACTTTAGCAGAGCAGGTGCTGGCCAATATTCCTTCCAAAAAGATCTGGGTAAATCATCCGGCGCAAAACCCGGAAGAGCTGGAAATTATTTCAGAAAGAATTGATCCGGCACCGGGTACACATAAGATCAAATATGCTTCTTCTGTGGATGATATTGAGATCATCCATACCGCGCACAACCGAACCGGATTTGCCGGCGGAGCCGTACTGGCAGCCGAATTTGCTATGAATAAAAAAGGTATATTTGGCATGAAGGATGTACTGGGTCTGTAAACATGCCCCCACTGTTTATGATACCCCGGGAAGTTATTGCTGTTGGAACAACCTCCCGAACAACCAATCCAATCTATCCAGCCCCCATGGGCCTTATTCTGAATCCGTTTTTTTGCTAATTTAACACCATGCTGTCGAAGAAAACACAATACGCACTAAAAGCACTGACCTACATGGCCGAACGTAAAAAAGACGGGCCTGTATTGATTGCAGAAATTGCCAAAAAGAAAAAGATCCCCCTTAAATTCCTGGAGAATATCCTGCTTGAACTGAAAAAAGCCGGGATGCTGGATAGTAAAAAAGGAAAGGGAGGCGGTTATTTTTTTAAAACAGATCCCGCCGAAATCCCCCTCGCACAGGTAATGCGCCTGATCGAAGGTCCGATAGCTTTATTACCCTGTGTCAGCCTTAATTTTTACCAGAAATGTAAAGACTGTGATGAAAAGAAATGCGGACTGAACAAAGTGATGAAACAGGTGCGCGATAATACCCTCATCATTCTCGAAAACAAAACCATATCCGATCTACTCGCCAAATAAACCACTAACCAAAACCTAAACCATGAAAAAAATCATTGTACTGCTTCTCTGTTTACCCATGTTTGCAGGAGCACAAAGCCTGATCGGCGGGAAAAATATTCTGCGCTGGAACATTGGCTCTGTAGCCATGCGAAATTATCACTTCACGTATGAGCGCAGCCTGACCAAACATTTCTCTGCCTCGCTCAGCTACCGTACTATGGCAAAAGGCAGTCTGCCTTTCCAGGATAAACTGGCTGATGTTATTGATAGTAAAAATATAAACTTCGGAAATTTCCAGATCGGCGGTACCGCCTGGACGCTGGAAGGCCGCGTATATGTAGGGCTGGGACGTATGAAAGGTTTTTATCTTGCCCCCTATCTGCGCTTTGCCAATTTTGACATATCTGCACCCGTAAAATATACGTATACATCAACTACTGCCCCTACTGCCGGACAAACCTTTTCCAAAGAAGCCAATTTCTCTGGAAAAATCAAATCAACCAGTCCGGGTTTGTTGCTCGGTTGGCAGTTCCAGATTGCCACCAAAATCGTACTTGATCTCCAGATTATCGGCGGACATTATGGAAAAGGTTCCGGTGATCTGAACTTTGCATCTGCTTTATCCAATGATGAAGTAACCGCACTGAACAACAGTATCAACGACATCAAAAACAATTCTGGCCCTTATAAAATTACAGGTAGTGCCAATAACGCCGGTGCCTTGATCAGAGCCGATGGCCCCTGGTTTGGTATCCGTTCCAATATCGGAATCGGCGTGAGATTTTAATTAACAATTAGCAATTAAACATTAAAAATTTAGGGGGGCTGTTATTTTTGGATCACCGAAAATAACAGCCCCCCTTTTTATTCGAAGAACTTTTCCAACTTCCTTTTCAGGTTCTCTTCATTTTTAATTTTTAATTTTTAATTTTTAATTTAAGATTCTCCAGCATATCCACCGTCATCTTCCCCAGGTCATATTCAGCTTTCCATCCCCAATCCCGATGGGCCACGCTGTCATCAATACTCTGCGGCCAGCTGTTGGCAATGGCCTGCCGGTAATCGGGGGCATAACTCATCACAAAATCAGGAACATGTTTTTGTATTTCAGCTCCGATCTCTTTGGGTGAGAAACTCATGCCGGAAATATTGTAGGAAGTGCGGATGCTGATCTTATCTGCCGGTGCATCCATCAGTTCCAGTGTAGCACGGATAGCATCGGGCATATACATCATGGGCAGGTAAGTATCTTCCTGTAAAAAGCATTTGAATTTTTTACGCTCCAGCGCTTCTCCATAAATTTCTACCGCATAATCGGTGGTACCACCACCGGGTTCCGATTTATAACTGATCAGTCCGGGATAACGGATGCTGCGCACATCAACCCCATACCGCTGATGGTAATAATTGCACCAGAACTCACCTGCATATTTACTGATCCCATATACCGTAATGGGTTCGATCACTGTTTGTTGTGGACAGTTCTGCTTGGGAGAAGTGGGACCAAATACAGCGATACTGCTGGGCCAGTACACTTTCTGCAGGTTTTCTTCGCGGGCAATATCGAGTACATTCAGCAAGCCCTGCATATTCAGGTGCCAGGCAAGATTGGGATTTTTTTCACCGGTGGCGGATAAAATCGCGGCCAGGAGATAGATCTGGGTAATATTCTGGCGGATCACCTGCACATGCAGCATTTCCTTGTTCATCACATCCAGGCTCACATAGGGTCCTGTTCCTTTGAGCAGTGGATTTTCTTCGCGGAGGTCGGAAGCCACCACATTATTATTTCCGTATTTTTTCCGGAGGGCAAGCGTTAATTCAACCCCGATCTGGCCGGAAGCACCTATCACGAGGATCTTATCTTTTACAATAGACATGGCAATCTTTTTAATCAAGGCAAAGAAACTAAAAAAGAGGTACCAATATCGCATATCCCGTAAGGAATATCGGATGTAGGAAGAGATAGTTCTGCCTGTTACCTGCCCGTTTATATTCATCTGCAGGAAATGCTTAAATTCGCACTTCATTCAATACAGCTATATGCAAGCCCCCTACCTCACAGAATTGTTCAAAAACCAATCTTATAACCCGGATCATTTTTTCCTGATTGCCGGTCCCTGTGTGGTAGAAAGTGAGGAACTGGTAATGGAGATCGCAGATAAAGTATCGGCTATCTGCCAGCGGCTTGACATTCCCTATGTGTTTAAAGCCAGTTACCGCAAAGCCAACCGCACAAGTGCGGGGTCTTTTACCGGTATCGGCGACGATAATGGACTTTCCCTGATCAAAAAAGTAGGCACTACCTATGGTTTGCCCACTACTTCCGATATCCATGCCCATGAAGAAGCCGCTATGGCTGCCCCTTTTATTGATATTTTACAAATCCCGGCTTTTTTATGCCGGCAAACAGACCTGCTGGTAGCCGCTGCTGAAACAGGAAAGATTGTGAATGTGAAAAAAGGACAGTTCCTGAGTGGCCCCTCCATGAAATTTGCCGTAGATAAGATCAAACTGGCGGGTAATGAAAAGATAATGCTTACAGAAAGAGGAAACACCTTCGGTTACCAGGACCTGGTAGTAGATTACCGGAATATTCCACTGATGCAGGAAAACAAAGTACCGGTGATCATGGATTGCACCCATTCGCTGCAGCAACCCAATCAAACATCAGGCGTTACCGGGGGGAACCCACAAATGATCGAAACCATTGCCAAAGCGGCCATTGCCACAGGTGCAGATGGTCTCTTCATAGAAACGCATCCCAACCCCGCCGTAGCCAAAAGCGATGGCGCCAATATGCTGCGTCTTGACTTGCTGGAACCCCTACTGGAAAAACTGATAAAATTGCGGAAAGCCATAAAATGATAGTGAAAGTTGCACATTCACTCATTCACTCATTCACTCATTCTATCATTGAATACCCTACCAGTTCCTGATCGGATTTCTTCTCCCCGCCAGGATATAATTCTTGATATTGATCCAGAAAGCGAGGATCATATAGATCACCAACGGAGACCCCATGGTAAGAAAACTGATGTAAATGAACCACAAACGGATTTTCGCAGAAGCGATACCCAGTTTTTCACCAATTTTAGAGCAAACGCCAAAAGCGCTTAATTCAAGGAATTCTCTGATCTTTTGCATAACACGGGTTTGATTTACCGGGGGACGGTAAATACTGTACGCAAATTAGACAAATAAGACTAATAAAAGTTTAAAACTGTGTTAACCCCCACCCGTTTTTTCGTAAATTCGCGACTTAAAAGCTTAACGCGGATCGCGTAACGCTTAACGCAGGTTTCTCTTTCCGTATTGGCGTTAAGGGTTCAGCATTCAGCGTACAGCATCCGGAACAGACACAAATTTTAAATTTAGACATATGGCTTTTGACATTGAAATGATCAAAAAAGTGTACGCAGAAATGCCTGCCAAGGTAGATGCAGCCCGTAAAGCACTGGGACGGCCGTTAACACTGAGCGAGAAAATATTGTTTGCCCACCTGCATGCCGACCAGCAGGCAACAGGTTTTGAAAGGGGAAAAACTTATGTAGATTTTGCACCGGACCGCGTTGCCATGCAGGATGCTACGGCACAAATGGCATTGCTGCAGTTTATGCAGGCGGGTCGCCCAAAAGTGGCCGTTCCCTCTACCGTACACTGCGATCACCTGATTACCGCCAAAGTAGAAGCCAAACAGGATCTGCAGGTAGCCAACACAGAAAGTAAAGAAGTATATGATTTCCTCGCCTCCGTATCCAACAAATATGGCATTGGTTTCTGGAAACCAGGCGCAGGTATCATTCACCAGGTAGTACTGGAAAACTATGCTTTCCCCGGTGGTATGATGATCGGAACCGATTCTCACACGGTAAATGCCGGTGGTCTCGGTATGATCGCCATTGGTGTGGGTGGTGCCGATGCCTGCGATGTAATGGCGGGGCTGCCATGGGAACTGAAATGGCCCAAACTGATCGGTGTAAAACTGACCGGTAAACTGAATGGCTGGACAGCCCCCAAAGATGTGATCCTGAAAGTGGCGGGTATCCTTACTGTAAAAGGAGGAACCGGTGCCATTGTTGAATATTTTGGCGAAGGTGCCACCAGCATGAGTTGTACCGGTAAAGGAACCATCTGTAATATGGGTGCCGAAATTGGTGCCACCACGTCTACTTTTGGCTACGACGACAGCATGAGCCGCTACCTGAAAGCCACCGGCCGCGAAGAAGTGGCTAAAATGGCGGATGGAATCAGTGCTTACCTGAATGCAGATGCAGAAGTATATGCCGATCCTAAGAAATATTTTGATGAAGTGATCGAGATCAACCTGAGTGAACTGGAACCCCACCTGAACGGACCTTTTACACCAGACCTGGCCACCCCTATCTCTAAAATGAAAGAAGCGGCAGCCGCCAATGGCTGGCCTACCAAAATTGAAGTAGGTCTGATCGGCAGCTGTACTAACAGTTCTTATGAAGATATCAGCAGGGCCGTTAGTTTAGCCAGGCAGGTAAAAGAAAAAGGACTTACCCTGAGAAGTGAGTTCACCATTACACCCGGATCTGAGCAGGTACGTTTTACCATTGAGCGTGATGGCTTTTTAGCCGAGTTTGATAAAATCGGTGCCAAAGTATTTGCCAATGCCTGCGGACCTTGTATTGGGATGTGGGACCGTGTAGGTGCCGAGAAAAAAGAAAAGAACACCATCGTTCACAGCTTTAACCGCAACTTTGCCAAACGTGCCGATGGTAACCCGAATACATTTGCTTTTGTAGGTTCACCTGAACTGGTAACCGCATTGGCCATTGCCGGAGACCTGAACTTTAACCCGCTTACCGACACCTTAACCAACGATAAAGGCGAACAGGTAAAACTGGATGCGCCTTCTGGTTTTGAGTTACCAGTAAAAGGTTTTGCTGTTGATGATCCCGGTTACCAGGCACCTGCTGCCGATGGTAGTGGTGTAACGGTTGCCGTAGCACCAGACAGCAAACGTTTACAGCTGCTTGCACCATTTGCCGAGTGGGAAGGAACCGATCTGAAAGGATTGAAACTCCTGATCAAAGCCAAAGGAAAATGTACCACCGATCATATCAGTATGGCCGGCCCCTGGTTAAAATTCCGTGGCCACCTCGATAATATCAGTAACAATATGCTGATCGGTGCCGTGAACTATTACAACGAGAAAACAGATAACGTTAAGAACCAGCTCACCGGCGAATATGGTGCGGTACCCGCTACCCAGCGCGCTTACAAAGCCGCAGGCGTAGGAAGTATCGTAGTAGGCGATGAGAACTATGGCGAAGGAAGTTCACGCGAACACGCTGCCATGGAGCCCCGTTTCCTCGGTGTACGTGCGATCCTGGTAAAATCATTTGCCCGTATTCACGAAACAAACCTGAAAAAACAGGGTATGCTGGCACTCACTTTTGCTGATAAAGCGGATTACGATAAGATCCAGGAAGACGATAGCATCGACATATTAGGTCTTACCAGCTTTGCGCCAGGTACACCATTAACACTGGTATTTACCCACGCAGATGGCAGCAAAGACACCATTATCGCTAACCACACGTATAACCAACAGCAGATCGAGTGGTTCAAAGCAGGTGCCGCGCTGAATATCATCCGCAAACAGGTAGCCGGCTAATATCGGGACGCTAACAGCGGCCTGAACGATAACGTAAACGCTGCAATATCAAAGAACTATCACTCATTCAATAAAACCCCCGCTCCAGCAGCGGGGGTTTTTATTACCCCTCCCTGCAGATACCGCTCAGTCTGCTTCTGTGAATAATACAACCATTACCAAAGCATCTATAACAACACCCGGCCTACTAACCGGAACTTTGCTCTTCTTCACTTACAGGAGAATGCTTGTACCAACACGCAACTGTAAGCTTCACTTATTAAACTTAATCAAGAATGAAAAAAATCACCACCCCGTTATTATTGTTTGTTTTGGCTGCCATAGTAACAACCGGCACATTGATTTCCTGCAAATCAAAAACGGATGCCGTAACTACCGAAGATTCCATGACAGCTGTTGTAGCTGCAGACGAAGCAGATGCTTTACAAAAAAGGCAGATGGATTCCAGCATGAGAAGTGAGCAGCTGCCAGGAAAAGCCATACCTAACCCCGCCAAGAAAAAAGGAAAGGGAGTGATTGTATTACAATCCGACTGGCAGAAAAATTATGACCAGGAATACGCCAATCTGGTGATTGAAATGGATAAGGAAGGAATTTATAACAGGTCTGAAATCAAACCCAGTTATCCCGGTGGAGAAAAAGCATTGGCTAAATTCATACAGGAGAATATTGTTTACCCGGCAGATGCCATTGACAATGGTGTAGAAGCAACCGTAGATGTAGTATTCGCTGTAGATGAGGCCGGAAGAGTATATACACCAAGAATCAAAGGCGAGAAAGAAGGTTACGGCCTGGATGAAGCATCCCTGGATGTTGTATCTAAAATGCCCAGATGGAATCCCGGACAGATCAAAGGCAAGAATGTGAAAAGCTATTACAGTCTTCCGATCAGCTTTGTGATCAACAACTAGTACAGTTTTATTCAGATACAGAAAAATCCTGCTTTACCGGCAGGATTTTTCTTTTAGCAGCATAGCTACTCAATTTTTCGGAAAATTCGGATCAGCTTTCACTTCATTGATCTGCTGCATATGGCGGTTGCTATGGGCACCAATAAAAAGCAGCATTTGAAAGCTGTCGTACACACCAATCGGTAACTGGTTGATATGGTTACGCAGATCATCGCTGGTGGTATTTACATAATCGATCAGTTTATCCCGGTTATCCCTGAACGATGCCATGGCTTCTTCTGCTGTTTTAAAAGGTGTGTTTACCGGCTCCAGTGGGGCAAAGGTTTTTACTTTGTTACTGCGGTCCTCCACATTTTTGATCACATCCTCATCTTTGAATTTCACTTCCCCTCTTTTTTCGGGAGTGGCTGGTTGTTTTAAATTGCCGGCCACCATACCCCATAGCATTTGTTCGCTCTGAGCAATATGTTTCAGACATTCCTCCACACTCCATTTATCAGCAGCAGGTTTGAATTGTAATTGAGCCTGGCTCAATCCCTTCACCGCATCCCGGATCCCGTTTTTGGTATCTGTGAGAAAATCAGCAGCCAGTTTTCTTTCCTCTTTGGTTAAACTGGTATCTGTGTTAGAAAAAGATAATAACAGAACAGACGATAAGAGCAGGAACATTTTTTTCATACAAAAAAATTTAGGTGATGAATACCGGGTAACAACGGGATAACAAGATAAAAGGAATCCATGCAAAAGTCAATAGCGTAATGGATAAGCGGAATCCAACACGCATCAGCAGAATCAAAACCATTCCCGGAATGCCTGAATAGCAGGTATTTATAACAGGTATTAACCGCAATTATTTGTATAAAAAAGCCCGCTACCTTTCTTAAAAAAAATGGAAACCGCCATCATCCAAGAAAAAATCTACCAGATCCGGGGAGAAAAGATCATGCTTGATTTTGACCTGGCTGGGTTATATGATGTAGAAACCAAAGTGCTTAACCAGGCAGTTAAAAGAAATATCACCCGATTTCCCGAGGATTTCATGTTTCAGTTAACCCCCACAGAATACAAGAACTTGAAGTCACAAATTGTGACTTCAAGTTGGGGCGGTTCCCGTAAGCTTCCCTTCGCCTTCACAGAGCATGGCGTTACCATGCTGGCAGGTATTTTACGCAGCGAAAAAGCCATCCATATCAATATCATGGTTGTTCGTGCCTTTATTGCGCTGAGACAGGTGGCACTTCAATACAAGGAACTCGCAGAAAAACTGGCCGCGTTGGAAAACACCAATAATCAACAATTCAATGAAATATACCAGGCCTTGAATTTTCTGATCGATAAAAAACAAAAAGAAGAAGACTTCCACCAAAGGCAGCGGATCGGGTTTATCAAATAATGGTTAATATTACAGCTGCAATAGTGTATGGAACAACACCACAAAGATCCTCTTCACGGAAAGACCCTGCAAGTGATCCTCACTGAGCTGGTGGCGCATTTTGGATGGGAAACGCTGGGATTGCATATCCCTGTCAATTGTTTTACCAATAATCCCAGCATCAATTCCAGTTTGAAGTTTTTACGTAAAACACCCTGGGCCAGAAAAAAAGTAGAAGATTTATATCTACGGATGAAAGAATAAGCATCGTTTTTGGGGTTATACCTGCTTTACTTCTTAGCCCGCATATACTGAACCGGCCAATTAATATCCTGCTGTAGTTGCGATGCCGCCCGTAACGCGAAATAAGGATCCCGTAAAGATTCCCTCGCTATCAGTACGAGATCGGCTTCTCCTTTTACAATAATAGCTTCAGCCTCTTCAGCCGTTGTTATCATCCCAACGGCACCTGTGAGTATACCGGTTTCTTTCCGGATCTGACTGGCAAAGGGAACCTGGTATCCCGGTGCAACCGGAATTTTGGCATGCCCGATATTACCTCCGGACGAACAATCGATCAGATCAACACCGGCTTTTTGCAAACGGGTAGCCAATGCCACCGAGTCCGCCACTGTCCAACCACGATCCACCCAGTCTGTAGAAGATATCCGCACAAACAAAGGAAGTTCTTTCGGCCACTCTGTTTGTACTGCAGCCACCACTTCCAGCAGTAAACGGACCCGGTTGTCAAAACTGCCACCGTATGCATCTGTACGAACATTACTCAGCGGAGAATAAAATTCATGTAAGAGGTATCCATGTGCCGCATGTATCTCCACTACTTCAAACCCGGCTTCTCTGGCCCTTTTGGCGGCTGATGCAAAATCTTTGGTCAATTGTTGAATGGCAGCCATACTCATTTCCACTGGTAGCATGGTGCCTTCTTCAAAGGGTATTGCACTGGGTGCCACTATCTGCCAGCCTTCCGCTTCTTCAGACAATTGCTTGCCTCCCTTCCAGGGTGCTGTACAACTGGCTTTCCTGCCTGCATGTGCCAGCTGTATACCCGGTACGGCACCCTGTGCTTTGATAAATCTTGTGATCCTGGAAAGTGCCGCTATCTGTTCATCTTTCCAAAGACCCAGGTCAAAAGGGGTAATCCTTCCTTCCGGCACAACAGCCGTAGCCTCCATAATAACCAATCCTGCCCCACCTACAGCCCTGCTTCCGAGATGAACCAGGTGCCAGTCGTTGGCAAAACCTTCTTCTGCCGAATACTGACACATAGGGGATATGGCCAACCGGTTAGGAAAAGACACAGAACGGATAGAAAGTGGATCAAATAGTCGGGGCATCCGGGGGATTTTAAAAGGGATGAAAATATTGCCCTAAAATTACTGCATTAAACGCATTTCCTATCTATTCATACAACCTGTTGCACGGATTGCAGCGGGAACACTTTGATAGACAAATAGTTTTGTTTAGTTTAGAGAAGTGTTCCGCTAATGCTATGAGAAAATCAATTGTACCATGGTTATTGGGGCTGCTGGTGCTGGTTATTTCCTGTACCAAAAAAACAGCTGAAGACCTTGTCATGGGCAACCAAAGCAATGGTACAGACCTGATCAGAAATGCCTTTACAGTAATCCCTTTTGATACCATTGATATCACTGCACTGGTGCCCCTCGGCAATCTGAACCCGCCTGCGCATACTTTTCCTACAGATCACATGTATTTTTACTGTTTTACCAACCTGGCCTCCCTCAATATCAAATCACCCGGCAATGTGACCATTTTCCGGATCACCCGGATCCGTTATGATGCCGGCGCCCCTAACGAACGCGTAGATTACAGCATTGCCATGGGCTCTGATAAAAGTTATCTCTATTGGTCGCATGTAAGCCAGTTATCACCCCGTTTGCTGGCGGCAGTAAATAACTTTGCTTCTGCCAAATGCGAAAAACCTTATGCAACCGGTGGCACTTATTTTGAACCCTGTTACCTGGAGCTTTCTTTAACAGCCACCCCCGGCGAAATACTGGGTATTGCCAAAACAAAAAACGGACTGGCCGGTATCGATTTCGGCGCTGTAGTGAATGGTACGGGCACCAACCCGCTCGATTTTTTTGATGCTTCCGCAAGAGCCCAACTGGAACCCAAACTGGGCAGGTTCGACGGAAAAGTAAAACGTACCATCCTGCCATTGTACGGAGAATCTATGCAGGATATTCTGACAACTGCCATGGGCAACTGGTACAGACAGGGAATGGCGAGGCAACCCGAGGACAACCATATCGCACTGGTGAAAGATAATATTGATCCTACCAAACAGGCTTTTTCTGTGGGAAACAACCAGAAGGGATTACCCAGTGGCGTATATTATTTCAATCCCGAGAACAGTGGGTATATTAACCGGCATTTTGCCGAAGTAAAAGCAGATGGCAATACCTATTGTTATTCATTGGGGATTCCCAATTTTCCTTTTCCGGGTAATTCTCTAATCCCTTCCACATCTATTATTATCAGAATGGAAAATGGCACTACCCTCTCGCTCGAGAAAAGGAATTGCGATTGCAGCTGTGCCCCTTACCTGTTCTCTTCGAACAAAGCCACTTTTACAAGGTAAATAACTGTTTTACCAGGTTCCTTCCCAGGTTCTGGGGAAACGGTCTGTGACATGGATGGTTTTCATGTGTTTCTGCAGATTCCAGAGATCCGCCTGTGAAAACACCACTTCTTTCTCCCTTTCTACACATACATCTTTTCTAAATGGGGCGATCGACCGGTTTGCCGTTGCTGCGAGAACCCTGCTTTTGTCGTTTGCCATAACACTTCTCTCAGTAAGATAGTACATAAGGCCTCCTTTTTTTAACTACCTGATACACAGGAAGTTTCAAGATGCAAAGTTAGTCAGCTTCAGAAATTGTGTGCATGATATTTATCAGAAACCTCCGTTTTGGAAAGATTTACAAAACTTCCAAAAAAAAAGACCGCCGCTTGCTGAAATAATACTCTTCGCCCCATCTCTTTACGCAAAACAAAAGAATGGAGGCATAATCCTGAACAATCTTGTAAAAGGATAGATGACCAGGCATAAAAAAAGGCCCTTACCTCATCGGTAAGGGCCCTATTCATGTTATATCCTTTTACTTCACTTCTTCAAACTGTGCATCTTCTACAGTATCATTGTTCTGTGCCTGCGCACCTGCGTTCTGATCGGCACCAGGTTGTGCACCTGCACCCTGTGCAGATTCGGCCTGTGCTTTATAGATCTCTTCGCTGGCAGCGGTCCAGGCAGTATTCATCTCGGCCATGGCAGCATCAATACCTGCTATATCCTGATTTTTGTGCGCCTCTTTCAATTTGGCCAGTGCTGCTTCGATAGGTGCTTTTTTATCAGCAGAGATCTTCTCTCCAAACTCTTTGAATTGTTTCTCGGTCTGGAAGATCATACTATCCGCCGCATTCAGTTTTTCCACTTTCTCGCGGGCTTCTTTATCAGATGCTTCATTGGCTTTTGCTTCGGCTTTCATTTTCTCTACTTCTTCCTTGCTCAGACCACTTCCTGCTTCGATCCGGATCTTCTGCTCTTTACCGGTGCCTTTGTCTTTCGCACTTACATGCAGCATACCATTGGCATCAATATCAAACGTTACTTCGATCTGCGGAACACCCCGTGGTGCCGGCGGAATACCATCCAGGTTAAACATACCCAGACTCTTATTCTGGTTAGCCATCGGACGTTCACCCTGTAATACATGGATCTGTACACCTGGCTGGTTATCGCTGGCAGTAGAATATACTTCTGTTTTCTTGGTAGGGATGGTTGTATTAGATGGGATCATGGTTGTCATTACACCACCCATGGTTTCAATACCCAGGCTTAACGGTGTAACGTCTAACAGCAATACATCTTTTACTTCTCCGGTTAATACCGCACCCTGGATAGCAGCACCTAAGGCAACTACTTCATCCGGGTTAACTCCTTTGTTGGGTTTTTTACCGAAGAATTTCTCTACGATCTCCTGCACTTTCGGAATACGGGTGGAACCACCCACCAGGATCACTTCGTCGATCTGCGATGTATTGTAACCGGCATCTTTCAATGCTTCCTCACAAGGTTTTAAGCAACGGGCAAATAATTTGTCTGATAACTGCTCAAATTTGGCACGGCTTAATTTCAACACCAGGTGTTTAGGCACACCATCAACCGCAGTGATATAAGGCAGGTTGATCTCTGTTTCTGCAGAAGAACTCAACTCGATCTTTGCTTTTTCAGCAGCTTCTTTCAAACGCTGTAAGGCCATTGGGTCCTTGCGCAGATCGATCGCTTCCTGTGATTTGAACTCATCAGCCAGCCAGTCCATGATCACTTTATCAAAGTCATCACCACCCAGGTGGGTATCACCATTGGTTGATTTTACTTCAAACACACCATCGCCCAGTTCCAGGATAGAGATATCGAAAGTACCTCCACCCAGGTCAAATACCGCGATCTTCTGATCAGCATGTTTTTTATCCAGACCGTATGCCAGTGCCGCAGCGGTAGGCTCGTTCACGATCCTGCGAACCGTTAAACCGGCAATTTCACCGGCTTCTTTGGTTGCCTGGCGCTGCGCATCGTTAAAATAAGCCGGTACGGTAATCACCGCTTCGGTTACTTCATGTCCGAGGTAATCTTCCGCCGTTTTCTTCATTTTCTGCAGAATCATGGCAGAAATTTCCTGTGGGGTATACAGGCGGTCATCAATGGCCACCCGAACCGTATTATTGTCACCTTTGGCCACTTTATAGCTCCAGTGACTGATTTCTTCGGTCACTTCGTCGTGCCTGCGGCCCATAAAACGCTTCACACTGCTGATCGTGTTCTGTGGGTTGGTAATGGCTTGTCTTTTGGCCGGATCACCTACCTTACGCTCACCATTCTTCAGGAATGCCACTACCGAAGGGGTGGTTCTACGCCCTTCATCATTGGCAATCACTACCGGCTCATTACCTTCCATTACGGCTACACAACTGTTGGTTGTACCGAGGTCAATTCCAATTATCTTGCCCATAACTATTGTATTTCAGATTAATAATTACTCTTTCCTTGTCAATCCTCATGCCATCCGGTCCAAAAATGCAAAAATGTCAGCCTCCTAACCGTCTCTCTAACAGGATTTCAGTACCGTTTGGCCCTTGGGAGTAAGTATTGTCAGATTGATTTCCTGAAAACAGGCAAAATCCTTAGCTTTAAACTACACCGGTACCTGTCAGGTTACTTAGCCCGATTTGTATACGTTGTTCCTATCCAATCCTTTGAAAAACCGGTCTGTTTGATAACCCCCGGTAAAAACCTTGTGTGAGCATAACTGAACCCCCATTCCGTAAAGCACTCCTGTGTATAGGCCTGCTTTTGTGCTGTACTTTCTGCCTGCAGGGACAGCAAAGGGGAAACCTGCATGGTACTGTGATCAACGACTTCACCAAAGAACCCGTTTCTTTTGCCAGTGTGTACTGGAAAAAAGCCGGCGTAGGCACCCTTACCGATAGTGCCGGCAAATTTACCCTTCGCCTCAGCCACAACCTGGACGATACCCTGGTAGTCAGTTATGTAGGGTTTGCAGATGTGTATAAGAAATTCAGGAACACACTTAAAGACACTGCCCATCTCTTGCTGGTGATGCGCGAACTGAAATTGGCCAATACCGTAGAGGTGAGATCCAAATTCAACAAAGGACTTCGGTGGTGGAAAGCCATTGTAAACAATAAGGCCCGCAATAATCCCTATAAATACCAGAACTATGCCTATGAACTCTATAACAAAATGGAGCTCGATATCAATAATGTAAGCCGCAAATATTTTACCGATAAAAAATTATTAAAGCCCTTCCTGTTTCTGCTGGATAATATCGACAGCGTATCTGACCAGAAACCTTTTTTGCCGGTGTACATGACCGAGGTACTATCTGATTATTATTATTCTATCGACCCACACCGCATACGCGAAGAAATCAAAGCCGCCAAAACAGACGGTATGAAAAACGAAAGCATGCTGCAGTTCATTGGTGGCATGAACCAGAAGATTAATGTGTATGAAAATTATACCAATGCACTGGGCAAAGAGTTCATCAGTCCATTGAGTGATGTGGGCGATAAATACTACAATTACAAAGGAGCCGATACGCAATATATCGGCGGACAGCGTTATCTGCATCTTCTCTTCAGTCCCAAACGCGACGGCGAGAACACTTTCAGCGGCGATTGCTGGATCCATGGGGGCAATTGGGGTATTTATAAAATCAACCTGACTATTTCAGCTTCGGCCAATATCAATTACGTAAACCGGCTGAGTATTGTGCAGGAGTTTGGGCTGCGTGCAGATAGTGCCTGGATGTTTGCCAAAGACAAGACGGTGATCGATTTTACCCCTTTTGGCAAGGAGAAACTATCTTTTATTGCCCGTAAAACCAGTACCTATAAAAATGTACGGGTCAATGATTCAGCGATCGACCGTAAACTGGCGGCCAATAACCAGAAAGAAGAAGTGATTGTAGCAGAGAACGCCCGGGAAAAAGAACTTTCGTTCTGGGAAGGTCAGCGGCATGAAGAGTTAAGTGTGAATGAAAAGAAAGTGTACCGGATGATGGATACGATCAAAACCGTTCCCGCTTTTATAAAGTATACCAAGGCAGTCACTTTCCTCTTTGACGGACATAAAAAACTGGGAATGATAGAAATCGGACCCTGGTATAAATGGGTTAGTGGAAACCAGCTGGAACGCTTTCGTATGCGTTTTGACCTGGGCACTACCGAAAAATTCAGCAAATACCTCCGGTTACATGGTTATCTGGCTTATGGATTCAAAGATGGCAGGTGGAAAGGCAGAGGTGATATCACTTTCAGGCTTCCGGGGAACGATGGGATCACACTCTTTTCATCGTACACCCATGACCTGGATAATGGCCGTACCCGTTACAACGATGAAGACATTACTACGGATAATATCTTCAGCCAGCTCATCCGCAGACAGGGTATCCCGCAGAAATTTCTGGGTGTGGAAGAACTAAAAGTAGCTATCACCAAAGAATGGAAAAACAAATTCTCTGTGCAGCCCTTCTTTACCCGTACCGCTTATGAAACCTTTAAGCCCCTGCCTGCCACCCGTACGTTGCTTAGTCATACGGCACAGAGCAATATAGTGAGTGCTGAAGTAGGTCTTCGTTTCCGCTATGCACCCGGCGAAAGAACGTTTGCCCGCCACCGCAAAGAAATTAAACTGAAAAGCAATCTGCCCATATTCGAAGCAAGAACAGCATGGGCCATCGAAAATCTCTTCAGTTCCGACTATCAATACCTGCGGCTGGGGGTGAATGTGAGCCAGAATACGCGGATCCCGCGCTGGGGTAAACTCACTTATATGGTGTATGGCGGACAGGTACTCACCAAAGAAGCCCTGCCCTTTATGGTACTGGAGATCCATCCGGGTAATGAGATCTATTATTATAACAAGCAGTCCTTTAACCTGATGAATCGCTTTGAGTATATCAGCGATAAATATGCCGGCATTAACATAGAACATAACCTGGAGAAAAAACTGCTGAATATGCTGCCATTTATGCGCAAAACCAATATGCGTCAGTTCTGGAATTTTAAAACCGTATGGGGCAACCTGTCAGACAAACATCGCTTTTTAAATATCACCGACTATTATTACGAGTACCGGTTACGTTCTCTACGTGGCGGTTTTTATACCGAGATCGGAACAGGTTTTGAAAATATTTTCAAACTCTTCCGGATAGACCTCGTATGGCGTAGTGCCCCGCTGCGGAATATTCCTCCGGGTATGAACCGGTCTTTGTTCAAGTCCAACACCAACGACTTTGGAATCTTCGGCAGTGTGCGCTTTCAGTTTTAAACTACTGCTTATTTAATAAATCTTTACCAGCCCGGTAGTTGCATCACTTATCCCAATCCTTATCTTTAAGCCTATGAAAGGATGGTATATAGCCTTACCGGGACTGCTGTTCCCGTTCTGCCTTTGGGCCAATTCGATTGAATTAACCAGCGGGATGGTGATCAAAACCTCTGTTACCATCCTTCCGCGCACGTATGCTTTAGCGGCATCTGCCGATCTGAAAAACCCTTTGCTGGTAATAGAAGGAAATAATATTACGGTTGATTTTAACAAAGCCGTTGTGCAGGGTTCCGCAGATAAATCCAGACCGGATGAATTCTATGGCCTGGCTATTCTGGTGAAAAAAGGATCCAAAAATATCACGATCAAAAACGCTTCTATCCATGGATATAAAGTAGCCATTCTCGCCGACAGTGTAGAAAATCTCACCATCGATCATTGCGATCTGAGTTATAACTGGCGCCAGCATTTGCAGAGTAACCGCGAGCGGGAAGATATCAGCGACTGGATGAGTTATCATCATAACGAAAAAGAAGAATGGCTTCGGTATGGAGCCGCTATGTACCTTGTTAATTGCCGTTCGGCTGTTATCTCCAATAACCTCGTTACCGGTGGACAATGCGCGCTGATGATGACACGCTGCGAAAAAGTCAGCGTATGGGACAATGATTTTTCCTTCAACTCCGGTATCGGCATCGGTTTATACCGCAGTAGTCATAATAGGTTTTACCATAACCGGCTCGACTATAATGTACGGGGATACAGCCATGGCAAATACAAACGAGGCCAGGACAGTGCCGGTTTCCTGGTGTTTGAACAAAGCAGCGATAATGTGTTTGCCTTTAATACTGCTACCCATAGCGGAGATGGATTCTTTTTATGGGCAGGGCAAACCACCATGGATACGGGTGAGGGCGGAAGCAACGACAATTTTGTGTATGGAAACGATTTTTCGTATGCACCCACTAATGGCGTAGAGATCACTTTCAGCCGAAACCTGGTTATGAAGAACCTGATCAAGGATTGCGACCACGGTATCTGGGGTGGGTATAGTTACGATACGGATATCACGGATAATATTTTTGAGAATAACCGCATAGGTATTGCCATAGAACACGGACAGAATATCAATCTTGTACTGAACAGTTTTACGAATGACCGGACAGGCGTAAAATTATGGTCGAGAGAAAAACAGCCTGCCGATTGGATCTATGCACAGAAACGAAATACCGATAGTCGTAATTACTGGATCGCAGCCAATAAATTCACTTCTACTCCCAAAGCATTCGATATCATGGGTACCGATACTGTTGTGTTCAGCGGTAATACCAAACTGCTGGTGGAAGAACCATTGGTACTGGGCGAAAGAGCAGAGAATATTGATACCTCCCGCGAAGCAGAAGTACTCGATATGGAATACCAGAAAGATGAAAGGTTAAAAAGCATCAAAGCCACGGCCCTGCCACCTACTATTCTGCCGCAGGGTAAAAAGGAGATGCGAATCACAGAATGGGGTCCCTACGATTTCCGCTATCCTTTACTCTGGTTAACGGATATTGATAGTTTGGGGTATTATCATTTTGAAGTGCTGGGACCGAAAGGCAGCTGGGAGCTCACGGCTACAGATGGATTCACCATTATTGACAAAGGAAACAATAATTTTCCTTCAACTATCACCGCTACAGCCCAAAAAACGCAGGCCCGGAGAGCCATCCGCTTACAATACAAAGGGCCCGGCTACCACGACCAGTTCGGGAAATGGCAGGACAGCAGCACCACACATGATTTTACCTACAGTGAGTTTGAACCTGTTGCCCAATGGAATGTAAACTGGTACCGATGGAATGCCGATCAGGATCCTGGCAAGGATTATACAACTTTTACTGCTGTATGGGAACAAACACCCGTTCATTCCGCAGTTACTTCCAACATTGATTTTACCTGGTGGGGAAAGATCGGAAAAGACTTACCCGCAGATTCTTTTGCTACGGTAGCAACTACCACCATGGTATTACCTGCTAATACCTATGAAGTAGGAATTACAGCCGATGATTATGTAAAACTGTTTATTGATGAACAGGAAGTGATCAATGCCTGGGACAGCCAATACACAGCGCTGGATGAAAATACCCATCATCGCACCCGCATCAAACTCAATGCCGGCGAACACAGGTTCCGGATCGTACATGCCGAGAAAAAAGGATTGGCCACTTTACAGTTCTATTTCAAACCCGTAGAAAAGATCAGCCCTTAGCCGCTTTAAAAGTATAGTTCTTTTGCGAGAGGTAACTGAACGCTACCACAAATACCGTGGTAAGCAATTTGGAAGGTGTGGGGTACCAGCGGAAGGTTTCTACAAACAGTTTCAAAAAACCATAGTTCAGGAACAGGCAACCCAGTACCACCATAAAGTATTTACCCAGCTGTTTGCGTTTGCCCACCGAAGTTTCCTGAAACACCACATACCGGCTCAGGTAGAACCCGATGGGGAAAGTAACACAGAAACTGATCAGGAAAGCGGCAATATGCGGGGCAATGCTGATAATGCCCAGATGGATGACCTGTTTTTGCAATATGAAATTATAGGCCACAAAGAAAAGGGTGATATCCAAAGCGGTATTAAATCCGCCGCAGGCAGCATAACGGAAGGTTTGCAGGGGCATGAAACGACGAAATAATGGATAAAAAAGGTCCACTAAACCCAATATCTGGCCACGGATCGTATCATGCAGCTTTCGCATTATGGTGCCGAAGGTAGGGGTTAATTAGTTACTTTTGCCAGCCGAAATTGTTAAGAAATGAGTGTTGTT
>SCVK01000076.1 GCA_004297075.1 Chitinophagaceae bacterium | reverse complement strand
TAAAGAAATAATCCGTTACAAATATTTTACTGCCCTGTCTGTATCCCAGACAGGGTTTTTTATTTAATTTGAACACATGTCAAGAGTGCTCTCCACCCTGTTACTGGTTCTGCTCATCGTTGGTGCCATTGCCGCCTGGCTGGTACTGGGGGCCGGAACCGGATTCTCTGAGAAAAGCCGTTACTTCATCATCGCCGAAGGCAAAACAGATCAGGCCGCTGTATTGCAGGTGCTGGAAGAGAATGAGATCATCGCCCACCCTTCCACTTTCTCGCTGCTGGCATCGCAGATGGGCATATGGGGTAAGATCAGGCCCGGTAAATACGAGGTAAAAAAAGGCATGAGCAACTGGAAGATCGTTCGCATGCTCCGTAATGGCCGGTTGGCCGAGATCAAACTGGTGATCAATAAACTGCGCACCAAAGAAGACCTGGCAAAACTGATCAGTAAAAATTTCGCACCCGATTCCGTTTCGGTGATGCGGTTTCTGAACAGCCCGGATTCGCTGAAACCTTTTGGGGTTGATACGAGTATGGTGTTTACCCTGATCATTCCCGACACCTACAGTTTTTACTGGCACACTTCGCTTACCCGCATCTTCAGCAAACTGGCCGATGCACAGCGCGCTTTCTGGCTGAAAAATGAACGCATGGCCAAAGCGGAGAAAATGAAGTTTACACCTGAGCAGGTATATATACTGGCTTCTATTGTAGAGGAAGAGACCAATTACGAAAGCGATAAATACAAGATCGCCAGTGTGTATATTAACCGTTTACAGAAACAGATGCCGTTGCAGGCCTGTCCTACCATCAAATACGCCATGAAGGATTTTACCATTACGCGTATTTATGAGAAATACCTGTTCAACCCCTCTCCCTATAATACGTACCGGGTAAAAGGTTTACCACCCGGCCCCATCTGCACACCCTCGCCCAAAACCATCGATATTGTACTGAATGCACCGGCCTCCAACTATCTCTACTTTGTAGCCAAAAGCGATTTTAGCGGTTACCACCATTTCAGCAGCAGTTATGCAGAGCATGACAGTTTTGCCAAACAATACCAGAAAGCGCTGGATGCCTATATGGCCCGCAAGCAGGAAAAAGAAAGCAAAAAACCTTGACCAGACTCGAACGCATCATATTACGCTGGCCACCCATTGCTTTTCTGCTGAAGAAAAGTAAATCTTGGGTGATACCCGGATTCAGGGGTATACCGGTATATGATGTGGTGAACTTTTTTCTGAAGCAGGTAAAACGGGTAGGACTGGACGAGCGCGCAGCCGCCATTTCTTTTAACCTGATCATGGCATTACCTGCGGCTATTTTGTTTCTATTCTCGCTCATCCCCCTGTTTCCCAAGCCGGAAAGTTTTAAGCGGGAGATCCTGAGCCTCTTCAAAGACATTACACCTAATTCCAGCACTTATGTTTTTATCGAGAACATACTGAACGACCTGCTTGATAACCATCATATCGGCATTTTCTCTTTTGGTTTTCTCTTACTCATTTTTTATTCCTCCAACGCGATGATCGGCATCATCCGCACGTTTGACAAATCGATACAGGAGAATAAAAAGATCTTTCTGCACCAGCGCTGGCGCGCCATCCGGTTAACGGTGATATTGATCGTACTGATCCTGATTTCTGCCTTTGCCCTGTTCCTCGGCAAACAACAGCTGACCTACGTACTCAAGAATTTTTTCAGTATGCGCCGGGCCGAACGTCTTTCCTGGTGGAATGGGCTACGCTGGGGTATCATTACCGGTTTATTATTTTATGGCATCGCTTTTATTTACAAGTTTGCGCCTAATATCAAAAAACGATGGTCGCTGGTATCTCCCGGCTCTTTGCTGGCCACAGGTTTAACCATGGCTACCACCCTCTTATTCTCGTACTGGGTCAATAATTTTGCGAGTTATAACAAGATCTACGGTTCTATCGGCACGGTGCTTATTATCATGATCCTCATCTACATCAACTCACTGATCCTCCTGATCGGGTTTGAGCTGAATGTGAGCATTACCTATCTCACGAAGGAAGTGGAAGAAAGGAAGGAGAAAGAGCGGTTGGAGAAGGCGTGAGGGGTGAGTTGTCAGTTGTGAATATATAAAAACCAGCTACTTCTCTATTCCATACTGACTACTCACCACTGACAACTCACGATTGCCCCCATTTATGGAATTTCCCGAATCCTGCATCCCATAGTTAACCAAAACCTTGCTATATGATCAATAATGCCGTTTTGCGTACGCTGATCATTCTGGGCATTTTATTCCTGATCACGTATGCCCTGGCCGATGGCCTCTATTATGGCAGCACCTGGGGCACCGTACTGGCCCTTGGCAGCCTGATCGCCCTTGGCTTATCCATCAACCTTTACCGGGAACAACAAAGAAAACTGCAGGAGGAAGAAGAAAGCTGAGCTTATTGCACCAGTTGCTATAACTCCTTTGCCATTGTTGGTCGCCTGACCAACCATTGTCCTATTGTATAGACTCAAAGCAAAGGAACAACTATGATTTTATTGAGGATTTACTCTTTGATGGATATTTAGATAGATGTTGGCAACGACCAACATCGGCTGCCTCCGATACCAACTAAGAAATGCTGCTTTATGAATAATGGGGTGACTGTTTGCCAGCAACTACCCATAGCTAATCTATCCCATTCACCATTGACCATTCACCATTGACTTTACTGCACCAGTTGCTGTAACTCCTGCAACAAACGCGCCAAAGGTAACTGCTGGTTAAAAAACTGCCGGTACTGTTTTTTATTGTTCACCATGAGCGTTACCGGAATGGTTCCTTTCCAGGAAGTATCTATTCTGGGGCAGAAGGAGTCTGCATCCGCCTCATTCAGCCAGATGATCTCTGAGCGGTAGCCGTTCTTTTTGGCGAAAGCGGCGATGCCTTTCGGATATTCATCAGGATAATCAAGACTTACCAGCACCAGTTTCACTTTTTGTTGGGAAAATGCCGCCACATGTTTCTCGAACCAGGGAATTTCCCGGATGCAGGGGCCGCACCAGCTGGCCCAGAAATTAACCACCAGCGGTACCGTACTGGTATCGATCATCTTCAGCAAACCATCCATCTTGATCTTTTTGATGGATTGGGCGTTTGTGACCTGTACAAAAGACAACAATAGTAATAACACCAATAATTTTCGCATACAGTTTTACTAATCAGTTTACAAAATCACCAGCTTATCGCTGTTGTTAATTGCCTTACCTCAGTTTTTCGAAACACAGTATATTTCGCTACACGGGGCTAAAGCCCCAACAGGAAATATGTTTATTCTTTGCATCCACGCTCTGAAGAGCGTGGCAAAAAAGAGTGTGACAGTTTTTTCTCCTTTGTCCCGCTCTTCAGAGCGGGTGCATCATCAACTTAAGATCTTTATCCGGGACTTTAGTCCCGAGTAACACTCTTTGCTAAAAAAATCACGCAATATCTGCCGACTACCTGTGGTCAGCAACCAACAACTGCAACGTTTTACAGATCGGTTGTAAGAAATCCCCAGTCTTTTTTGATCGCTTCCTGTTTTTCTACAGGTAAGGAGGTTCTGAGGTAATGACCGGCCACGGTCTTCTGACGAAAAGCTTCATAAATACTTACAGCGCAGGCCACAGAAATGTTCAGACTTTGGATGATCCCCATCTGTGGTATCACAAAATTGCCATCCGCCATGTTCCTGAACTCCTCGCTCACCCCATCGTGTTCATTTCCAAATACCAGCGCTGTTGGCTGGGTAAAATCAATTTCATACAAACCTACCGCATCGGTTGAGAGATGTGTG
>SCVK01000075.1 GCA_004297075.1 Chitinophagaceae bacterium | reverse complement strand
CGGATCAGTCCATCCGTGATACCATATTGGGCACGTTCTTCTTTTTTCAGTCCGGCATGACTCATCGTAGCCGGGTGCGATAATAAAGTATCCACTGTGCCGAGTGATACGGCTCTCACGCACATCTGTAACCCGTCTATGAACCGGCGCCCGGCATCCAGCCCCCCTTTTACTTCAAAGCTCATCAAAGCACCTGGATGCCGCATTTGTTTCTGGGTAAGGGCATAGTCGGGGTGAGAAGTAAGACCATTGTAATTCACATGTGCGATAGCCGGGTGCTTAGCGAGAAATTCAGCCACTTGCATCGCATTGGCACAATGGCGTTCCATGCGCAATTCGAGTGTTTTCATGCCCTGTGTTAAGAGAAAAGCATCGAAGGGATTGCTGTTGCCGCCCAGCAGGGCATGCCATTTCCATACCTTGGTGCGCATATATTCCAGATCCTTTCCTAATAATACACCACCAATGGCTGTGCCATGTCCGTTGAGAAATTTAGTGGTGGAGTGAAACACAAAATCAACCCCATACCGGAAGGGTTGCTGCAGGTAAGGCGTGGCAAAAGTATTATCTACTGAAACCAGTTTGTTGTATTGTTTGGCGAGTTGGGTAACTGCTGCAATATCCACACACTGTATAGTGGGATTGGCCGGCGTTTCAATATGTACCAGTTTGATCTTCGGGTCATTTTTCAACGCATCTTCTACCAATGCCAGGTTGCGCATATCAACGATCGTGGCTTTTACACCTGTATCGGTCATTAATTTATTCAGCAGTTCATGGGTGCCTCCGTATAAAGAGAAATGGGAGAGTACCGTATCGCCGGTCTGCAGGGTACTGAGAAACAGGGTACTCATGGCGGCTTGTCCGCTGGCATGTAATAAGGCTTTCACTTCCAAAGGGTTACCGTTGGTATCTGTCAGGCCAAAGGTTTCCAGTGCGGCAATGGTTTCTTCTGCTACCGTAAAAGTAGGGTTGCCCCAGCGGCTATAGATCCTTGTTTTATCGGCACCGGCAAAACGGTCGCTGCCCTGCTGAGCAGAATCAAACGTAAAAGTAGAAGTGGCATAGATGGGGGTGAGATGCGCATAGTCGGCATTCTCCTGCCCTGACGAATGCATGGCTACAGAACTGATACCGGTAAAGGGAATTTTTTTATTCATTATATTTAGATTGACAAAGTCAGGGTGATCATTCTGGCAAAACAGCCAGCCACTTCAAAAGTAGGATTTAACATGAAGCAAATATTAACCTCTTTTGCCCGTTACGAAAGATGGGCCAATGAACAACTGCTGGATGTTATCTGTACGCTTACAGAAGAACAGCAGCAACGGGAAATACAAAGCAGTTTCCCTTCTATTCAGAAAACCTGTATGCATGTCTGGGATGCATCCAGTATCTGGTGGCAGCGTTTGCAGCGGCACGAACAGATCATGGTGCCCAGTCTCAGTTTTCATCCTTCCATGAAAGATATTGAGAATGGGATCTTACACCAGAATGATCAATGGATAGACTGGATGGAAGCGTGTACCGATGCGGACCTGGAAGCCTTTCTGCCTTATAAAACAATGAAAGGCGATCATCACCAGCAACCGGTGAAGGATATCATGCTGCACCTGAATAATCACGGAACTTATCATCGTGGGCAATTGGTGACCATGCTGCGGCAGGTAGGGGCAGTGGAAATACCGCAGACGGATTATATCCTGTATGCAAGACGTTAGTATAGGGAATGCAGGGTATAAAAAATACCCGCCTCAAGAAGGCGGGTATTTTTATTGGATACAGAAGAAGTTAGTAGGCCCATTTAACCCAGGTAGCACCCCAGGTAAAACCGCCACCGAAAGCGGCGAGCACCAGGTTATCGCCTTTTTTGAGGCGGCTCTCCCATTCCCACAAACAAAGGGGGATGGTGGCAGCGGTGGTATTACCGTATTTCTGGATATTGATCATTACTTTCTCTTTCGATAATCCCATCCGGTTGGCGGTGGCATCTATGATGCGGAGGTTGGCCTGGTGGGGCACCAGCCAGGCAATATCATCGCCCGTTAAATGGTTACGTTCGAGTAGTTCGGCGCTTACATCAGCCATGCCTTTTACCGCAAATTTGAATACCGGTTGTCCATCCTGGTAAGCATAATGCTCTTTGGCCAGCACGGTTTCAACGGTGGCGGGTTTTACCGAACCACCGGCTTTCATGTGCAGGTACTGGCGACCGCTGCCATCGGTACGTAAAATACTGTCGAGGATCCCGTTTTCGTCTGTAGATGGTTCCAGTAACACAGCGCCGGCGCCATCGCCAAAAATGATACAGGTGGCACGGTCGGTATAATCTACAATGGCGCTCATTTTATCAACGCCCACTACCACTACTTTTTTATAACGGCCACTTTCAATATACATGGCCCCGGTGGTTAGGGCAAAGAGGAAACCACTACAGGCGGCGCTCATATCGTATCCCCAGGCATTGGTGGCACCAATTTTATCGCAGATGATATTGGCCGTGGCGGGAAAAACCATATCCGGGGTAACGGTGGCGCAGATCAAACAGTCGATATCGGTAGCGGCGAGGCCTTTTTTACGTAACAGTTCCTGCACGGCCGGCACAGCCATATCGCTGCTGCCCAGGCCCGGCTCTTTTAAAATTCTTCTTTCTTCAATACCGGTGCGGGTACGGATCCATTCATCGTTGGTATCCACCATTTTTTCGAGGTCGAAATTGGTGAGTTTGGTGTCTGGTACATAACCGCCTACGCCGGTAATAGCTGCTCTGATTGTAGTCATATATTTTGCTAAGATTGGCGCAAATATCCATAAGATTTCCATATTATCTCGTTCTGCGGCAGGAGAATACATTTCCCGACTTTGAAATTCAACAGATTCTAACAGTCGTTAGCGAAATACAGCTTCTCTGGATCCGGTGGCTTTTGGGATAGGGATGGGGGTAGAAATTGCCCGTTTTGGGTAATAAAGTTAGCTGGCAGAACCTTTTTTAACATATTTTTGAAAAAGCTATGATCGCTTTTGTTCGAGGACATTTTGCCGTTAAAACCCCTGCCCGGGTAGTGGTTGATGTAAATGGGGTGGGATATGAGTTACAGGTTAGCCTGAACACATATGCTGCCGTTAGTAACAAAGAAAGTGGTCAGCTCTTTACTTACCTGCATATTACCGAGAATGCACAAACCCTGTTCGGATTTGCCGAATGGGCCGAGAAAGAAATGTTCCTGCACCTGATCAGCGTATCCGGGGTAGGTGCATCCACTGCCCGGATGATGCTCTCCGGCATGCGGCCCGATGAAATTGCTCGTGCCATTGTGCAAGGCAACACCCGGCAGCTGGAAGGTATCAAAGGTATTGGTAAGAAATCGGCCGAAAGACTGATTGTTGAATTGCGGGATAAGCTGGGCAAACTGTCGCTGGATCCTGCGGTTCCGGTGTCTGCTTTCCAATCGGTGGATGCGGATGCGGTAAACGCACTGGTGGCACTGGGAATCGGTAAAGCCGTAGCAGAACAGGCAGTGAAAAAAACAATGACAACACAAACACAAGATTCTTCGTTGGAAGATATCATTAAACAAGCACTCAAAAACCTATAGTCTATCGCCTCCATTTCTACCTAACCAGTTAATTGAATCTATCGTTTCTATCTGTACTTAACCAAGCGTAACTGTTTGAAGGCTATTCGTCATTTACTGATCCCTTTGTTCCTGCTGTCTGCGGGTGTTAACCTGTATTCCCAGCAGAAAGATTCTGTGCACTATCCTATCAGCGACAGAAGGGGTGATCCATTGTCGAACCAGAGCAAGAACCCTTTTGATATCCGCGATAATTCCCTGATCAAAAGAGAGATCGAATACGATCCCAAAACCAAACAGTATTATGTGATCGAAAAGATCGGGAGCAAGTATTACCGTACCCCTACTGTTTTAACGTATGATGAGTTCTGGCGTATCCAGTCGCGCAAAGCAGAAGAAGATTATTTCAAAAAACGGGCAGCGGCTTTAACCACCCTCAATCTCAAATCGCCAAGGCCCAAAATGCGGATCTATGATAAGCTGTTCGACCGCATTTTCGGAACTTCGGCCAATGGGTTGAAAGTGGATATCCGGCCTACCGGTGAAGTGAATATCATGGCTGGTTATCAGGGACAGAACATCAAAAACCCCACTTTACCCGAACGGGCGAGAAAGAATGGTGGTTTTGATTTTGACATGAACGCCAAGCTGAATGTAAATGCCAATATAGGCGACAAGCTGAAGTTCCCTATCAATTACAGCACTATCTCCAATTTCGGTTTTGATAACCAGCTGAAACTGGATTATAAGGGAATGGATGATGAGATCATCAAAAGCCTTGAAGCGGGTAATATTTCTTTTCAATCAAGAAGCACCCTGATGCCGAGTGCGCAGAACCTGTTCGGGATAAAAACACAGTTGCAGTTTGGTAAGTTGTTTGTAACAGGGGCCATCGCTAACCAGCGGTCTACCCGGCAGTCGGTAGGATTGCAGGGCGGTGCAGCTACCACCAACTTCAATAAAAAACTGGATGATTATGAAGAGAACCGACACTTTCTCTTAGGACAATATTTCCGGGATAATTATAATAAAACCATGGCCAAGCTGCCGGTGGTGAACTCGCAGGTGCAGATCCAGAAAATGGAAGTATGGGTTACCAACCGTACCGGTGCCACTACAGATGCCAGGGATATTGTGGGTTTGATGGATCTGGCCGAATCCAAACCCTACAATCCCAATATACGATCCCTTACCACCAATCCCCTGCTCGCCAACGGCGCCAATGATCTCTATGCATCGCTGGTATCCAATCCCTCTGCCAGGAATCCTGCCGCAGTAAATTCATTGTTATTGTCGAAAGGGTTGAGGCCGGTAGATGATTATGAAAAAACTTTTGCACGTAAACTGAATCCATCCGAATACTATTTTAATCCGCAGGCGGGATTTGTGTCCATCAATGTGCAGTTGCAGTCGGATGAAGTGTTGGCGGTAGCCTACCAATACACGTATAACGGACGCGTATACCAGGTGGGTGAGTTGTCGCAGGACGTGGCGCTGGATTCTACCAGGGGGGTACAGAAAGTATTGTTCCTGAAATTATTGAAAGCCACATCGCAGCGGGTGGAATTACCTACCTGGGGATGGATGATGAAGAACGTGTATTCGCTGGATCTGTTTGGAGGGATTCAGCAGGATGGATTTCAACTGAACGTGTTGTATGAAGAACCGAGTGGTGGTTTAAAAAGATATTTACCGGAAAGTTCTCCCGCAGTGGATGGAAAATCACTGTTACGGATCCTGAATCTGGACCGGCTGAATAATAGGAACGATCCACAACCGGATGGAGTATTCGATTATATAGATGGCTTTACGATTCTGCCACAGATGGGTCGTGTGATATTCCCGGTGCTGGAACCCTTTGGTCGCGACCTGGACTCACTGGCATTCGCCGGGCAGCCCACAGCCATGAAAAGGAAATACGTATACTACCAATTATACGATTCCATCAAAGCCATTGCACAAACCTATGCCAACCTGAACCGTTTTGTAATGCAGGGACAGGTAAAAGGAAGTGCCGGCGGTTCAGAGATCAACCTAAACGCATTCAATATCCCGCAGGGATCGGTAACGGTAACGGCCGGCGGACAGGTGCTGCGTGAAGGACTGGATTATACAATTGACTATAATCTGGGGGTGGTAAAAATCCTGAATGCTGGCATCCTCAGTTCAAATATTCCTGTGAAAGTTTCTTTCGAGAACAATGCGGGCTTTGGTATACAACAACGGAATTTTACGGGTTTACGGCTGGATTATGTAGCCAATAAAAAACTAACACTGGGTACCACATTCATGCGCTTGTCTGAAAGACCTTTCTTTACCAAAATGGGCTATGGAGATGATCCTATCAGCAACAGTATGTATGGGTTTGATGTTAGCTACCGTTCAGAATTGCCGGGTCTGACCAGGATGCTTGATAAATTGCCTTTTTATTCTACCAAAGCCAAATCCAGTATCACTGCTTACGGAGAAGCAGCTGTACTGAAACCGGGTCACCCATCACAGATAGGTAAGGGAGACAACGGTTTGATCTTTGTAGATGATTTTGAAGGCACCCGCACCAGTATTGATCTCCGTTTTCCATTGGTTGCCTGGGCACTGGCTTCTACGCCACAGGGGAATCCTAAATTCCCGGAAGCTACCTTAAACGATTCGCTGGATTATAATTACAACCGTGCCAAACTGGCCTGGTATAATATTGAGCCCAACCTGCAGGACAGGAACAGTCCGAATAACCCGTTGCGTCGCGATCTCACAGAATTGAGTGATCCACGCGTACGGCAGGTATTCACCAACGAATTGTTCCCGCAGCGTACTACCAATATCACCGATGTACAGGCATCTACTTTTGACCTGGCATATTATCCTGCAGAAAAAGGTCCGTATAATTTTGAAACGCGTAGAACAGAACTGGATGCGAACGGCAGATTATTACGTCCTGCCAACCGTTGGGGAGGTTTGATGCGCTCGATAGATCAGACAGATTTTGAAACAGGAAATATTGAGTATATCGAATTCTGGGTGCAGAATCCATTTATCAAAACCCCCACCAGCAAGGGAGGAAAATTATTCCTGAACCTGGGAAATGTAAGCGAAGACATCTTAAAGGATGGAAAACGTTTTTACGAGAATGGAATGAATACGCCAAATATTCCTTCTGCAGTGGATAGTACCAATACCTGGGGTAAAACACCGGTGAACCCGATACAGATCACGCAGGCATTCAGTAATGATCCTAACGACAGGCCTTACCAGGATGTGGGATTGGATGGATTGGATGATGATGCCGAAAGAAGGAAGAAGGGATATGTGCTGAATAAGCTCGCGGCTAATTTCGGAACAGCTTCTCCTGTTTACCAGAAAACATTGGCCGATCCGGCGGGCGATAACTATAAGTGGTACCGGGATCCGAGTTTTGATCCATTGGGCACGGGTATCCTGGGCAGGTATAAGAATTTTAATAATCCGCAGGGTAACTCACCGATTGCCACTACCGGCGGGCAGTTTACCTCTGCTGCCACGTTATATCCCGATAATGAAGATCTCAACAGGGATAATACCCTGAACGAAACAGAATCGTATTACGAATATGAGATTGAACTGAAGCCGGGTATGGCGGTGGGTGTTACTCCGTTTGTTACGGATAAGAGAACCGTCAATGTAAATTCGCCGGATGGTGTGCGGCGCACAGAAGACTGGTTCCTGTTCCGTATTCCGATCAAGGGGTATGCGAGAAAGATCGGTAGTATTCCGGATTTCAAATCGATCCGTTTTGCGCGATTGTACCTGACAGATTTTGAAGATTCTGTGGTGCTTCGTCTGGCACGGTTGGACCTGGTACGTAACCAGTGGCGCCAGTTCATTTATAATATAGATACTACCGGATCGTATACGCCCATCAACAATGCGGCAGGTACTGTATTAAACACATTAGCTGTTAACCTCGAAGAGAACAGCAGCAGGCAACCGGTTAACTACCTGATGCCTCCCGGTGTAGAAAGGGTGCAACTGCTGAGTAACAATGGTGTGAACCTGCAGCAGAATGAACAGGCGATGAGTTTAAAAATCAGTAACCTGCAGAGTGGAGATGCCCGTGGTGTATTTAAAACCATGAACCTCGATATACGGCAGTATGGTAAACTGTCGATGTATGTGCACGCAGAATCAGTACCAGGTCAACGGCCGGTGAGGGATAATGAACTGAATGCGATTATCCGCATCGGGCAGGATTTCCTGAATAACTATTATGAGATCAAGATCCCGCTGAAGGTTACCCCTCCGGGTAATTATCCGCGCGGACAGGAAGACAAGGTTTGGCCGGCGGAGAATAATCTCGATTTCAGTTTACGTTCCCTGATCGATCTTAAATTAACAAGGAACAATGCCGGCGCCACTGTGACCAAAATATTCCGTCAAACCATCGATAATAAAACCATTTCCATTTTAGGAAACCCTAATCTGGGAGAAGTAAGGGGTATTTTGTTTGCCATCGAAAATCCCTTGAAACAGGATGGGGCCATTATTACAACAGAAGTATGGGCCAATGAACTCCGTTTATCGCAGCTGGATGAAAATGGCGGATGGGCCGCTCTGGGAAGGGTAGACCTTACTCTTGCAGACCTCGGTACATTAACTGTTTCGGCAAACACACATACACAAGGATTTGGTACCATTGAGCAGCGTGTAAACGAGCGCGCCAAAGAAAACCTGGTACAGTTTGATGCTGCGGCCAACATTGATGCCGGTAAACTGATTCCTAAACAGGCGAGAATCTCTTTGCCTGTGTATGCCAGTATTAACCGAACCATTCTTACACCGCAGTTTGATCCGTATGATCTGGATGTACGCTATAAAGAAAAACTGAACTCCTCTTCCAAAGAAAAAAGAGATTCGATCAAAAATGTGGCATTGGATCAGACCACTATCAAAACCATTAATTTTACCAATGTGCGTTTCCTGCCGGGTAACGCCAAACCGGGCCTGCTGAACATCAGTAATTTTGATTTCAGTTATTCTTATTCGCAGATCACACAAAGCAGTCCGGTGATACTCCAGAATTCTGTAACAAAACAGCGGGGTGGTTTAGGATATACATTCGTAGGGTCATCTACTTATATAGAACCTTTCAAAAGAATCATCCGTACACAAACGCCCTGGTTAGCGTTGTTCCGTGATTTCAACTTTAACCTGCGGCCTTCCTTCCTGAGTTTCCGGGCCGATATTAACCGGCAGTTTGGAGAATTTATTCCGCGTATTGTGAACACAGTCGATAGCAAAGTGGAGAGGGTAGATACTACTTACGACAAGTATTTTACTTTCGACCGTTATTATGGCATGCGCTGGGATCTTTCCCGTTCGCTGAATTTCGATTTTAATGCTACCAATAATGCACGGATTGATGAACCGTATGGCAGACTGGGTACCAAAGCCAAGAAAGATACGGTTCGCGAGAATTTCTTTAAAGGGGGAAGGAACACGCTATACCAGCAGAAAGCCACATTGGGCTATACATTACCACTGAATAAGTTGCCGCTCACAGATTGGATCACGGCCCGTTATACCTACGCAACTTCTTATAACTGGATTGGTGCCAGCCGGCTGGCGATGAATCTCGGTAACACCATCGAGAACTCGCAGGAGAACACATTGAATGCGCAGTTCAATTTTGCGAGCCTGTATAATAAATCCAAGTGGCTGCGGGCTCTCGATAATATTCCGGCACCTAAACCCAAACCCGATCCTAAACGACCGGCCGTGGTAAAAGATGTTAATCAGAAAAATGCGCTGGGTACAGACATCCCTACCAAAGCCGAAGTGGTAAAAGGACTCAAAGGAAAAAAACGCAGAGAGGCCCTGAAAAAATGGCGTGCCATGAAACGGGATGCCCGGATAGCAGAAAGGTTATTGAAAGCTAATGAACCAACAGAATTAAACGGCTTCACCCGTTCTATCGGTAAGTTTATTACGATGGTTCGAAATGTAAATGTTCAATACTCGGAAAATTATCGGAGCCGTTTGCCGGGTTATATGGACAGCTCTAAGTACTTAGGACAGAACTGGAGCAGTATGGCACCTGGACTGGATTATGTATTTGGTAAACAGCCCGATGCCAACTGGCTCGATAAAAAAGGATCACAGGGGCTGATTACGAGAGATAGTACTTTCAATTTCCTGTTCCGCCAGAACTTTGAACAACGTTTCAGCATAACCGCACAATTGGAGCCGATCAGGGAATTTGTGATCGATATCAATCTGGATAAATCTTTTACCAAAGAGTATTCAGAATTATATAAAGATACCACCGGCAGCGCGGGACTCAGTCACCTGAATCCTTTGGCCAGCGGCGGATTTAATGTGTCTTATATTTCGTTTGGGACTTTGTTTGGTCAGCAGAATCCGAACGAGATCTCTACTACTTTCCGGACCTTCGAAGCCAACCGATTGATTATAAGTAAAAGGGTGGCGGAGCAGAATCCTTACTGGCAGGCATTACCGGCAGGACAGAAATTTACGACCGATGGATATGCCAAAGGATACGGAAGGTATGCACAGGATGTACTGGTGCCGGCTTTTCTGGCAGCATATACCAAAAAGGATCCGAACAGTATTGCTTTGATCAAACAATCCAATACTAAGATCAGCTCTAATCCATTCAGCGGTATCTTGCCCAAGCCAAACTGGAAAATGACTTATACGGGGTTGAGTAAATATCCGGCGCTTGCTTCTGTATTCAGCAATATTGTGATCACACACGGTTATAATGGTAACCTGAGCATGAACAGTTTTAACAGTGCACTATTGTACCAGGATCCATTCAGGTTCAGTGCGCCCGGATTTATTGATACGGTTAGCGGCAATTTTATTCCTTTCTTCCTTGTTCCGAATATAACCATCAAAGAAGGTTTTGAACCGTTGATCGGAATTGATGTAACCACGATTAACCAGTTAAATGTAAAATTCGAATACCGTAAGAGCAGACAGTTAAGTCTGAGCCTGATCGATTATCAGTTAAGTGAAAGCCGTAGTACAGAGTGGGTATTTGGTGCCGGACTTCGCCAGAAAGGGGTGAAGCTGCCTTTCAGGTTGCCAGGGTCAAAAGGCAAAACATTACAGAACGATCTGAATATCCGTCTCGATCTCTCCATGAGGGATGTAGCTACGAGTAACAGCCGACTGGACCAGGCCAATGCCTATGGTACCGGCGGACAAAAAGAGATCTCTATTCAACCTTCTATCGATTATGTATTGAATAACCGGATCAATATCAAGTTCTTCTTTGATCAGCGGAAGGTGATACCGTATATTTCCACATCCGCCCCGATTACTAATACCAAAGCGGGTATTAATGTGCGGATCTCGCTGGCACAGTAAAATAGAAGAGCTTTATTCAGATGAGTACATAATGATTCATTACCACAAAAAGAAATCTCCCGATAGTTTGTTAAGTACAAACCGTCGGGAGATTTCTTTATAACGTTTCGCTATTAACGAAACCAATGGCGAATGTTTAGTTTTTTCTGAATGCCCATTTGAACATTTCTTTCCAGCTAACTTTTTTGCCATACATCAGGATACCGGTACGGTAGATCTTGGCACTAAGCCAGGTAGTCAGCAGGAAGCCGCCTATCAGCGACAGCATACTCAAACCCAGTTGCCAGTAAGGAACGGTTCCGGGAATACCATAAGCGATCCTTGCCATCATTACCATGGGCGAACTGAAAGGGATGATACTGGCCCAAACCGCCATCGGTGTGCTGGGATCCTGTACCGCATTGGTCATGATAATAAAGGAGAAAATGATGGGCATGGTGATGGGAAGCATCAGACTTTGCGCATCCTGAGGATCTTCGTTCACCACACTACCCACTGCAGCAAACAAAGCAGCATAGAATAAATATCCTCCTAAAAAGTAAAAAATAAAACAGAGAATGATCACGGGCCAGTTGGCAGTGCTGAATGTATGTTGCATTTTATAGATCTGCTGTGCAGCATCACCTGCCTGCGCCATACCACCTCCCGGCATTTGGCCGTTGGCCTGTTGGAGGGTTTTTACCTGTTCCATCACATCATGCGGAACAAAAGCCTGAGCGGCAGTAGTGAGCCCAATAATGAGTATGATCCACATGAGAAATTGGGTTAGTCCAACAGCGCCGATGCCGATGATCTTTCCGGCCATCAGCTGAAAGGGTTTTACGCTGCTAACCATCACTTCTGCAATACGGTTGGTTTTTTCTTCCATTACACCGCGCATTACCATGGCACCATAAATGAACATAGTGATATAGATGAGCATACCGCTACCAAAGCCAATACCGTACGATAAACCCGCGCTGCTTTCTTTCACACCTTCTCCGTTCTCTTCCACTGCTTTCAATTCGGCATATTGCGATTGCACATGGATGGAATCCAGTTGTGCCTTATCGATACCTGCCGTTTGCAGCATATTATCTTCAATAGCGGCATTGATGCGTTCTGAAATGGCACTTTCAGTAGTGATGCTGATCCGTTTTTTTGAGCGGATGAGGTAGTTCATCTTACCCGTAGAATCAAATTTCGGGATGAGGAGGATGTCTGAATATCCCTTCTGTAGGTAATTGCTTGTGTCTACTCCTTCCGGAAACTCAAAAGCCAGTGCTTTGGTGCTTTTAATATTTCCTTTGAAAAACCCGTTCTGGTCAATCACGGCGATCTTACGTTCATCTTTCCCCTTGATCGAAAGAAAAGTGGTGCCGGCAATCAATGCCACAATCAGTAGGGGCATTAAAATAGTGGTGAGTACAAAACGTTTATTTTTTACCCGGGTAAGGTATTCTCTTTGTATAATGAGTAATGTCTTATTCATAAATGCAGTTTGTAGAATGGTTGGTTGAAAAGAAATTTATGGATTTACCGGTTGAAAAGCCCTGCTGGTAGCGCGGGTGCCTTCTACCAGGTTAATAAAGATCTCATTCAGCGAAGGAAGCACTTCATGGAAGGCTTCAATGGTCAGGTTCTGTTGCAGTAAATGCTGTAATACATCATTACTCCGGTAGCCTTCTTTGATCTTTACGGTTAAACGATTTGCTTTCTGGTCGGCAATTTCAAAGGAAGCGGCCGTAAGATTGGCCGGTACTTCTCCGAGCTGGATTGCAAATTTATTTTCCTTGAACTGTTGTTTGATATTGGCTACTGTACCATCGAGGATCTTTTTGCCGAGGTTTACCAACACAATATGATCACAGATCTCTTCCACCTGCTCCATACGGTGGGTACTGAAAATGATGGTGCTTCCTCGCTGTGCCAGTCCATAGATCTCATCTTTGATCAGGTTGGCATTTACCGGATCCAGTCCACTGAAAGGCTCATCCAGGATAATAAGTTTGGGTTCGTGTAAAACGGTGGTTACAAACTGCAGTTTCTGGCTCATACCTTTACTCAGGTCCTCTACTTTTTTGTTCCACCAGGTCTCCATTTCCAGGCGTTTGAACCAGAATTTGATCTTGGTCATGGCTTCGCTTCTGCTCAGGCCCTTCAATTGCGCGAGGTAAAGTGCCTGTTCGCCAATCTTCATCTTTTTGTACAATCCCCGCTCTTCGGGCATGTAACCTATTTTGATGATATCATTTTCCGGATCAAATGTTTTGCCATCAAAACGGATATCACCGCTATCCGGGTAAAAAATGCCTGTGATCATTCTCAACAGGGTGGTTTTACCGGCACCGTTGGGTCCGAGCAGGCCAAAAATGCTTCCTTTTTCGATAGAAAAACTGATATCATCTACCGCTTTCTGGGTAGCATAATACTTCTTCAGGTTGCTGAGTTCAAGGATCTTGTTCATAAGGGTTGGGTTGTACTCAAATGTAGGGTATATTTTTCTGCTTGGTTAGTAGCCGGTTTTGCCTAATTATTACAGCTGGCTCCGGAAAAACGATACATTTGCCGTCATTTAAATAATGGATAAGCTATGTTGAAGAAGTTTGCTCTGACTGTACTGATTACCAGTGTATTGATTATTTCTACCGGCTGGGGATTTCTGGTTCATAAAACGGTTCATCAGTTAGCTGTGTATGAGTTGCCGGAAGCCATGCTGCCTTTTTTCTACCAGCAGATGGACTACCTGGTAACCCATGCCCCACGGCCGGATATGCGCCGGAATGAAGACAGTACAGAAGCGACCAAACACTTTATAGACCTAGAGATGTTTGGAGAAAGGGCTGCTACTAAAATGCCTTTGGATTGGAACCGCGCCGTTCAAAAATATACGGCCGACAGTCTGCTGAAGTATGGTTACGTACCGTATCATATTATATATATGAAGGGAAAGCTGACAGAAGCATTCCGGCAGGGAAACAAAGACAGCATCCTGTTTTATGCGGCTGATCTGGGGCATTATATCGGGGATGCCCATGTGCCTTTGCATACCACCGTTAATTATGATGGTCAGTTAACTGATCAGAAAGGGTTACATAGTTTGTGGGAATCGATGATACCGGAACTGGAGATCGGCAACTATTCTTTGTATTCCACACACAAAGCTACTTATCTGAAAAAACCGGCCGAAGCGATCTGGCAGGCAGTTCGGAAGGCAGCGGGTCTGGTGCCGGATATGTTGCTGAAGGAAAAAGAAGTGAGTAAAGGATTTACAGAGGAGCAGAAATTCCGGGTGCAGATCCGGCGGGGAAAGGAGACCAAAAGTTATACAACGGCGTTTGCAAAGGCTTATGCGGAGGCATTAGGTACTACTATTAATGACCAGTTACGGAGTTCGGCAAACCTGATCGCCGACTTCTGGTATACCAGTTGGGTGGATGCCGGTAAACCGGATCTTTCCCGGATCAATACAGGTTGGTCTGCAGGAACACAACTGAAACTGGCAGCAGAATTAAAAACCTTTCATGAAAATAAACTGTTGGAAAACAAACTGTTACTCTCTAAAAAAGCAGAAGTCAAAGCCGGCGAATAAAAGGTAATGCTATGCAAAAGACGTGTACTGCTACTATAAAAAACAAGTAGTACTACTCTTTAAAATAGGGTGTAAAAACGGTTGTCTAACGGTAACCGTTTTTTTATTTTGAGGAGCTTTTAGTTCCGGTTTGGAGAAAATTGTAATGATTCTATGAAATTTTATATCAATAATCTGGCAGAGTTGTTTAGTCTGGTGGTGGCCATCATTTATTATCCTTACCTGAAGAACTCTGTGATGAAATGGTTTCTGCCTTTTTTGGCGTTTGTGTTTGTAGGAGAAATGTATGTGAACTACATAAATATAAATAGTAGGAAATACGTTGGCTATTAATAATTTTATTGCAATTGGAGAATCGATTTTTTATGGTTATTTTTTTTACAGTTTATCTAACTATAGATGGGCAAAAAAAATCATTCTGTTTCTTACTGTAATTAGTATTTTAAGCAGCTTTGCTTCTTTAGCGTTTGTATATAGCAATCCAAGATTTCTTTATTTTAACCTTATTTTATTAGCCCTCTCGCTTTCAATTGTTTCGTTAATCTATTTGTATTCCAAGTTTAATATGGATGAGAATGGTGTGTATTTATTATCGGAATCAGGTTTTTGGGTAGCATTTGGCGTTGCATTGTTTTTTTCTGGAGTTAGTGTTGTGTTCTCACTGCATGATTTAAGTTTAAGATATGATCTCAGATTATTTGGTATTAGATTGCACAACATTGTACCTCAAATACTAAGTGTACTATTATATCTCAGCATCTCAACCGCCATCATTCTATGCAAAAAGAAAGCCAGGATTTCGTTATAGCCATCATCAGTGGTACCTTGTTCATACTGCTGTTTGGTTGCCTTGCCTTTCTGGTAGTGGTCAATTATGTACGTAGCAAGCGTAAATTGCTGCAGGAAAAAATCGAGCGGGAAGCAGCCTTCCAGAAAGAACTGATGCATGCCCAAATGGAAATGCAGGAACATACCTTTCGATCCATTGCCCAGGAGATCCATGATAATATCGGGCAAATCCTGGGATTGATCAAACTGAATGTGAATCTGCTGGGTTTTGAAATGAAAGGAAATGAAATTGTTGCCACACTCAGCGAACAGACTAAAAAAGCAATTGCAGAGTTGCGTGATCTGGGTACCACCTATCATACCGATAAACTTGCCGAACAGGGACTAATCGTTGCGGCTAAAAACCAACTGAACCAATTGCAGAAAACCGGTTTTTTTGAAACATTCTTCCAGTCGGAATTTGAAAAGTTGAATATTGAAAAGAATAAAATGATTTTTTTATACCGTATGTTACAAGAAGCATTGAATAATATTGTAAAACATGCCGGAGCCAACAAGATCTGGCTCTCTATCTATTCGCAGGGTGAAGAAGTATATATTACCTTACAGGATAATGGCAGAGGTTTCAATCCCACCGATCAGACTTTTAAACCCGGTATCGGTTTAAACAGTATGCAGGAAAGAGCAGCCATGATAAATGTGCGGGCAGAAGTGAAAAGTATTCCGGGTGAAGGAACGACTGTCAATTTTATTTTTAAGCAAAAAAATCTATGATCCGGATAGCACTTGTTGATGATCATGTGGTACTCAGGAACAGCCTGGGTATCATGCTGGAAAAAATACCCGGCTTTGAAATCGTGTTTGAAGCAGATAACGGGTTACACCTGATCAGACAGTTAAAGGAGCACCCCTTACCGGATATCATTCTGCTGGATATCACCATGCCAGGCATGGATGGTGGCGAAACCGCCCGTTGGTTAAAGCAGGAATATCCCGACATCAAAATTCTCGTAGTAACCATGCTCAAAAGTGATCCTGCCATTATCCAGCTTATTAAAAAAGGAGCCAGGGGGTACCTGCTCAAAGACTGCGAAACAGCCGAACTGATCACCGCCATCAATGCGGTTTACGAAACGGGCTATTACTATAATGAACTGTTTACGCCGGGTATCAAAGCCCAGAGCCTTTTACACAATCACACATCGCTCAGTACGAGAGAGATCACTTTTTTGCGATGGGCCTGTACCGACCTGACACATAAGGAGATAGCAGCAGAAATGCAGGTAAGTCCCAGAACCATAGATGGTTACAGAGATTCACTGTTCAGGAAGCTGAATGTAACTTCCAGGGTGGGTATTGTTGTGTTTGCCCTCAAAAACGGATTTATTCAGTTATAAAGTAATTCCGGTTCAAAAAAAACGGGATTTTTCCCGTATGCCACTTCGAATTCACTACTTAGTTTTACAGCATAAAGAGAAGTAAACAGGCAGGATACCCATTTTGCCCGTTAAGCAGAAGTAGCGGCCCAATACCGGGGGGAATTTGGAACCGCTATTTCTGCCTCTTTCAATAGTTTGGATAATCAATTCTTCAGTTCGGCAAGTAACTGTTCAATTGTTTTTGGGAAGGAGAGGTTTTACCTCTCTTTTTGTATAATTACCTGTGCCACTCTTTCTCCATCCATGGCCGCACTGATAATGCCACCGGCATAACCGGCACCTTCCCCGCAGGGGTATAGGTTCTGTACCTGCGGATGTGACAAAGCAGCCGCATCTCGCGGTATGCGAACCGGAGAAGATGTCCGGCTCTCTGTAGCTACTACAATGGCTTCATTGGTCAGATATCCCCGCATCTTTTTACCAAAAGCCTGGAATCCTTTTTGCAGACTTTGGTAAATAAAACCCGGGAGCACCGTTTTCAGATCTGCGGATACGACCCCGGGCAGATAACTGCAGTCGGGCAGGCTGGCCGATATTTTCTTGTTACAGAAATCCTCCATTCTTTGCGCGGGTGCCTGTAACCTTCCCCCGCCTGCCTTAAAAGCAGCCCTTTCTATTTCCTGCTGAAAATATAAAAGGGCCAGCGGATTTTTTTCCGTTAGCTTATCTTTTCGGGTTGGCTGGTTCAGGTAAGCCAGGGCATCCGCCATTTCTACCTGTACCACCATGCCACTATTGGCAAAAGGATTGTTTCTTTTACTGGGGCTCCAGCCATTTACCACCAATTCACCCGGACTGGTGGCTGCCGGCGCAATGATACCACCGGGACACATACAGAAACTGAACACCCCTCTTTCGTTCACCTGTTCTACCAGTCCGTAGGAAGCTGGTGGCAGATGTTCATCCCTGACTGTGCAATGGTATTGAATAGTGTCGATCAATGTTTGCGGATGTTCAATCCGCACACCCAGTGCAAAGGGTTTGGGTTCTATCAGTAAACCTTTGTGATGTAACAGCTGGAAAATATCCCTGGCCGAGTGGCCGGTAGCCAGTATCGCCGCATCGCCGTTGATCGTTTCTCCATCAGCTGTGCGTACAGCTTTTAGTGTATTATCTGTGATGATGAGATCCGTTACTTTCTTCTCAAACAGGAATATACCTCCGCATTCCCTGATCTGCTGGCGGATCGCGGTAATGATATGGGGTAATTTATTGGTGCCTATATGTGGATGCGCTTCATATAGAATCCGCTCATCTGCACCGAAACGCCAGAAAAGATGGAGGATACGGTTAATATCACCCCTTTTGCTGCTTCTTGTATACAGTTTACCATCGCTGTAAGTGCCGGCACCTCCTTCACCAAAACAATAATTGCTTTCGGGATTCACTATCCCTTCTTTGTTAAGCGCAGCAAGATCACGCCTGCGGGCTTTTACATCTTTGCCTCGCTCCAGCACAATGGGTTGTATGCCGGCTTCTATGAGCTGCAATGCAGCAAAGAGGCCTGCCGGTCCGGCACCAATGATAATAACTTTGGTTTTGGCCTTGCCAACATCGGGAAAATGAATGGGTAAATTATGTCGCTGTTCAAAAGGTTCGTTTACAAAAGATCTGACCGTTAGGTTGACCCATACCTGGCTGCGGCTGCGGGCATCAATGGATTGTTTGCTTTTGTAAAAGCCGGTAACCTGTTCTGGAGGCAAACCCAATGACTGGGCTATATACTGCCGGATAGTTGTGTCATCGGCAGCTTCGGCCGGCTTAAGTTTGAGGGTGATCTCTTTTTGCATACTGTTAGGTGTTTATCCTAAAAAGCAGGGAACTTTTGGAAAGTTTTAAAACTTTCCAAAAGTTGTTTAAAATGGTAAATCGTCAATATTATCCGATGGCGGTGGCATGTCATTGTAATTCACCGAATCATTACTGCCACTGGTTTGGCCCAGTTTCATGGTTTCCATACGCCAGGCATCCAGGTTGGTGATATAATTCTCCCTGCCATCTTTTACCCATTTGGTTCCTTTGATGTTAAACTGCACTTTTACCTCATCTCCCAGGTTGAACCTATCGGGCATAGAAGTTCTATCCTGCACACATTGGAACTTTACATAATTGGTAATTACGCGCCCACCAATATCTTCTGATTTCTCAATCACAAATTCGCGTGTTTTGAACGTTTCCTTGCGCTGTACAATCTCAAATACAGCTACCAGTTTTCCAACAATTTCGTAAGACATGTCTGATTATTTAAAGTGTCCAAAAGTAGGATTAAAATCTGCTTTCGTTCCAAAAAAACGCTTTCATGGCTGCATTAATATTGTACCTTTCGGAGAATAAGCCCGTTTACCCATGCGCAGGATTTTTGCTTTTATTTCCTTTCTCTTTTTTGGAATCAGTTCCTGCACCAGTATTCAGCCTGTTACCTCACTTTCTTTTACCGATTACCGGATAGCCAAAGAAGCCAGAACAGATACGGCATTAGCCGGTATGTTGGCTCCCTACAGAACAAACATGGATATTACCATGAACAAAGTGATCGGTTTCTCCAATACTCAAATGAATGCCAGGCAGCCGGAAAGTGGTCTGGGCAATTTTATGGCAGATGGGATCCGCGTAATGGCCGAAAAGAAATACGGGAAAAAGGTAGATGCGGGGTTTATTAACCAGGGAGGCATCCGGTCATATATCCCCAAGGGAAATATTACTGTAGGAAAGATCTTTGAACTGATGCCTTTTGATAACCTCGTGGTACTGCAGGAAGTGAAGGGTTCGGTGATGCAGCAGTTCTTTGATAAAATGGCTGCCGATGGGGGCTGGCCGGTATCTGCAGGCGTAAAAATGGAGATCAGGGATAAAAAAGCGATCAATGTCAGTATCAACGGCAAACCACTCGATCCAACAGTGGTGTACCTGATCGCCAATTCGGATTATGTGGCTAATGGAGGGAGTGATTGTGAGATGCTGCGCCGGATTCCCCAGCAGAACAAAGGTTATCTCTTACGGGATGCACTGATCGAATTTGTATCGGACTTCACCCGCCAGGGGAAACCACTGGATTATTCCATCGAAAAAAGGGTAGTCAATGTCAATTAACAGGAGAAAATTTTTAGAACAGGCCGCCATCACGGGTGGTGCGCTGGCAATTTCGCCCTTATTAGCCAAGGCGGAACCTCCGGCGGTAAAAAGAATTACCATTTTACATACGAATGATGTGCATAGCCGCCTGGATCCCTTTCCGATGGATGGGAGCCGTAACCAGGGGCTGGGTGGTGTAGCTGCCCGCGCAGCCCTGATACAGGAGATCCGCGACGAAAGAGGAGAAGTGCTGTTGCTGGATGCAGGCGATATCTTTCAGGGAACCCCTTACTTTAATATGTATAAGGGAGAGCCGGAAATGAAAGCCATGCAGAAAATGGGTTACGATGGAGCTACGATGGGTAACCATGATTTTGATGCAGGACTGGAAAATTTTGCCACCCAATTAAGCCATGTACAATTCCCGATAATCATTTGTAACTACGATTTTTCGGGAACGGTGATGGAATCAAAGTTCCAACCTTATAAAATTTTCCAGAAAGGCGACCTTAAGATCGGAGTGCTGGGTGTGGGAATAGAACTGAAAGGGCTGGTGCCTGAGAACCTCTATGAAAAAACGGTGTACCTGCATCCCATAGAATCTGCCAACCGAACAGCGGATCTGTTACGTAAACAAGGCTGTGATATGGTGATCTGCCTCTCACATCTCGGCGATAAATACGATGACGATAAGGTCAGTGATGAGATATTGGCCAAAGAATCCTTTGATATAGACCTGATTATAGGGGGACATACCCACCGTTTCTTCACCGAACCCCGCAAATACCGGAATCGGAGAGGGGGAGATACCGTAGTAAACCAGGTAGGTTGGGCGGGGATTCAGCTGGGGCGGCTGGACTACAGTTTTTCGGGCTACAAAAAGAAAAATCTGTCTAATGCCCATACTGTAGTTATAGGGAAAAAAACAAGGGAATAAAAAATTTTTTTTTCAACATAAAGTCTACATATTCGCAGCCCCAATTTATTTTTTTACTTATCCACATGTGGAAAAAAATAGATAACTTGAAGGCTTGGGATAAGTAATAAAGCAGAATAGTATAACTCATTATAAATTCTTTCTTTTTGTATGGCTAAGAACGCTGAATCAGTCTGGAGCAATTGTTTAAAGATCATCAAAGACATTGTAGAATGGCAACATTTTAAAACATGGTTTGAACCGATTACCCCTGTTGAATTAAAAGCGAATGTTTTAATGATACAGGTTCCCAGTCAGTTCTTTTATGAATACCTCGAAGAGCATTATGTGAACCTGCTGGCAAAAACATTAAAAAGGGAACTGGGAAAAGAAGCGAGGTTGGAATACAGGATCATGGTTGACAGCGGTAACACCAATGGACGCAATGGCTCTATGGATGTTCCTGCCAGCAATATGAAAACATACAATAACAACGAGATGAATTTCCCGTTGGTGATCGATAACCCTGTCAAGAATCCATTCGTGATTCCTGGCCTGAAAAAAATGCAGATCGATCCGCAGCTGAACCATATGTATGTGTTTGATTCTTTTATCGAAGGCGACTGTAACCGTGTAGCCCGCCGTGCCGGTAAAACCGTAGCGGAAAAACCCGGTGCCAATTCCTTTAATCCACTGGTAATTTATGGTGGAGTAGGCCTGGGTAAAACCCACCTAGCCCAATCTATCGGTAATGAGGTAAAAAGACTGCATCCCGGTAAAGTGGTGCTGTATGTAAGCAGTGAGAAATTCATCAACCAGTTCCAGGACCATAGCCGTAATAACGCGATCAACGACTTTATTCATTTTTACCAGCTGATAGATGTACTGATTATTGATGATGTGCAGTTCTTCAGTCGCGCAGAAAAAAGCCAGGACGCGTTTTTTGCCATCTTCAACCATTTACACCAGAGCGGTAAACAACTGGTATTAACTTCCGACAAACCGCCGAAAGATCTGGATGGTATGCAGGAAAGACTGCTGAGCCGTTTCCGGTGGGGTTTAAGTGCCGATCTGCAGATCCCCGATTACGAAACCCGTATCGAGATCCTGGAGAAGAAGATGAAGAACGATGGTCTGGATATGCCCAAAGAAGTAGTGAAGTATGTAGCTTATAATATCAATACCAATGTACGCGAACTGGAAGGGGCGCTGATCTCATTACTGGCCCAATCCTCCCTCAATAAAAAAGACATTGATGTAGAACTGGCCAAAAAAGTGCTTCGTAATTTTGTTAAGACCAGCAGCAAAGAGATCACCATCGATGCGATCCAGAAAATGGTATGTGAGTATTTTGATGTGTCTTACGACAAATTATTGCAGAAAACCCGCAAGCGCGAGATTGTACAGGCAAGACAGATCACGATGTACCTGGCCAAAGCTTTTACCAAAAACTCCCTCAAAACCATCGGAGAGCATTTTGGCGGCCGCGATCATACTACGGTTATCCACTCCTGCCAGACGGTAAAAGACCTGATGGATACAGATTCTATCTTCCGTGAAAACGTGATGGAACTGACCCAGAAAGTGCAGCTGGCGGCTATGTAAGCTGATTTATACAACGCATTATAAAAACATCCCGGGCGTATCCACGTTCGGGATGTTTATTTTTCAGGTTTTTGGGATACATTTTTGGCAGTTACCTATCGGCAACCTATTTTTGCAGCCCTCTCTGAAAAGAGCAGGACGGTGAGGTGGGAGAGTGGCTCAATCCAGTAGTTTGCTAAACTGCCGTACGGGTTAAACTGTACCGAGGGTTCGAATCCCT
>SCVK01000476.1 GCA_004297075.1 Chitinophagaceae bacterium | reverse complement strand
GGTCAGGTTGCGCTCCAGCAGCAGGTACACACCGGTACCGGTGAGACCGCCGATGAGCACGAGCGGTACGAGATAGGTCGTCATCGGGCGGCCGCCTCACGTGGTGCGTACAACTCTTCGTCGACTTTCGCCCCGAGACTGCGCAGGATGTCCAGCACCAGGCCCACGACGATGAGGTACACGCCGAGGTCGAAGAACAGCGCCGTCACCACCTTCACCGAACCCAGCAGGGGCAGCGTGAATTTCACGACTGCGCTGGACAGCACCGGAGCGCCCAGCAGCAGCGAGGCCATAGCCGTCCCGGCGGACAGGGTGAGCCCGGCGCCCAGAATCTTCCCGGCGTCCAGCGGCAGCGTCTCGCCCAGTTCGTAGCGGCCGCCGGCCAGATACCGCAGCACCAACGCCAGGCCGGCGGTCAGGCCGCCGGCGAAACCGCCGCCCGGAGTGTTGTGCCCGGCGAAGAAGAAGTACACCGACAGCACCATGATGAGCGGGAAGATCATGCGCGTCGCGACCTCGAGCACCAGCGAGCGGTGCCGTGGATCGCGCAGGTCGCTGCCCCGTAGCCAGGTGATGTCGGGCGTCGGCCGGTGGTCCTTGGGCACCCGGGGCGCCGAGCCGAAACGCCTGTGCCGGAACACCATTGACGCCACGCCGGTCGCGGCGACCAATAGCACCGAGATTTCGCCGAGGGTGTCCCAGGCCCGGATGTCCACCAGCAACACGTTGACGGTATTGGCGCCGTGCCCGCGGTAGTAGGCCGCGTCGGGCAGTAGTTCGGCCAGCGGCCGGGTGCGCCGGGCCGCCATCGCATAGACGGCCAGAGCGGTGACCGACGAGCCGACGGCGATGGCCAGCAGGGCGCGAGGGAGCCGGTGCCGCTTCATGTAGGTCGCGTCGGATTCGGCGGGCAGGGTGCGCAGCACCAGCAGGAAGACCACCAAAGTCAGCGTCTCGACCAGGAATTGGGTGAGGGCCAGGTCCGGCGCCCCGTAGAAAACGTAGAGCGTGCCGCAGCCGTAGCCGGTGACACCGACGACCAGCACCGCGGCCAGCCGGTTGCGCATCACCGTCGCGCTGATGGCCGCCGCCAGCACGACCAGGCCCACGACCACCTGGAGCGGCGAATTCCACCACCGCAGTTCGGGCTGGTCGCGCTCGCCCAGCAGCAGCACCGCGATGGGCAGCACGG
>SCVK01000074.1 GCA_004297075.1 Chitinophagaceae bacterium | reverse complement strand
ATCCTCGCCGTTTAAAATTTTTAAGTGACGATTCCGGGTAAAAAGAAGTATATTATACATTGATTGAAAAGAGCGCTCCTCTACCATCCGGCAGGAGAAAATTGATTTTGATACATGGCAACAAGTACTAAAAAAACAGCTACCAAAACGGCTGCCCCCAAACCTAAGAAAGCAGCATCTCCTAAAGTGGCTGCTGCAAAGGCCAAAACGTCAGATTCCCATGATATTTACGGGGCCCTGGAACAGTATTTTGGCTTCCGCGAGTTCAAAGGCACACAGGAAAAAGCGATCAACAGCATTCTCAACGGTAAAGACACATTTGTGATCATGCCTACGGGCGGGGGCAAAAGCCTGTGTTACCAGTTGCCGGCCATGATACTTCCGGGATGTGCCATCATTGTTTCGCCCCTGATTGCGCTGATGAAAAACCAGGTTGACCTGGTTCGCGGCTACAGTGAAAAAGATGAAGTGGCACATTTTCTGAACTCGTCCCTTAACAAAGGGCAGATCAAGGAAGTAAAGGATGATCTTACCAGCGGTAAAACCAAACTACTGTATGTAGCGCCCGAAACCCTGACCAAACAGGAGAACCTGGATTATTTCAGCGACCTGGATATCTCCTTTTTTGCGGTAGATGAAGCCCATTGTATTTCTGAATGGGGTCACGATTTCAGGCCCGAATACAGACGCCTGCGCGAGATGATGGATATCATCAACCCCGATATCCCCGTGGTAGCATTAACCGCTACAGCCACGCCCAAGGTAAAAAGCGATATCGTTAAAAACCTGAGCCTGCGCGATCCGGATATTTTTCTTTCGTCTTTTAACCGGTCTAACCTGTATTATGAGATCCAGCCCAAGATCGCGAAAGACCAGACCATTAAAAGCATTGTCAAATTCATTACCGGTCACAAAGGCAAAAGCGGGATCATTTATACACTGAACCGTAAAACCACCGAAGAACTGGCAGAGATCCTGGTAGCCAACCAGATTAAAGCTGTGGCCTACCATGCCGGTCTTGACCAGAAACTGCGTGCCGAAAGGCAGGACCAGTTCCTGAACGAAGATGTACAGGTAATCGTGGCCACCATCGCCTTCGGGATGGGGATTGATAAACCGGATATCCGCTATGTGATCCATTTTAATATTCCTAAGTCGATAGAGAACTATTACCAGGAAACCGGCCGTGCCGGAAGAGATGGTATGGAAGGACTCTGTGTACTGTATTACTCGCACAAGGATGTTTCCAAACTGGAGCACCTGATGCGCGATAAACCGCTGAGCGAAAGGGAAGTGGGTGCACAACTGATTGATGAAACAGTGGCTTATGCCGAGAGTGCGGTATGCCGCCGGAAAATATTGCTCCATTATTTTGGAGAGAACTGGGACACGCCCAATTGCGGCAACTGCGACAACTGTTTGCATCCCAAAGAAAAAATAGAAGCCAAGGATGATGTGGTGAAAATGCTGAAAGTGATCAAAGCGCTGGACGAACGTTTTACCACTGATTATGTGGTGAATGTGGTGATGGGGAAACTGACACCGCAGATCAATATTTACCGGCACGATGCTTTGCCTGTTTTTGGTATCGGTAAAGACAAAGACGCGCATTTGTGGAACAGCCTGGTGCGCCAGATGTTACTGGAAAACCTGATCAAAAAAGATATTGAGGAATATGGTTTGCTGAAGATGACGGAGAAAGGAGAAAAGTTCATTAAAAAACCAGCTTCTTTCAAAATTGTACTCAATAACCTGTATGAAGATGCACAGTTTGATGAGGATGAGGGGGAGAATGCCTCACAATCCGGTGCGGCTGCAGATGAGAAGCTGTTTGAAATGCTGAAAGAGCTGCGCCAGAAAGAGGCTAAGAAAAAAAGTCTGCCACCTTTTGTGATCTTCCTCGAAAACTCACTGCAGGACATGGCCACCATTTATCCGACCACATTGGAGGAAATGGAGAAATGCCAGGGCGTGAGTAAAGGGAAGTCCATCAAATACGGCAAACCTTTTGTGGAGCTGATTGCGAAATATGTGGAGGAAAATGATATTGAAAAGCCGGATGATTTTGTGATGAAAAGTGTGGCCAATAAGGCCAATAACAAGATCTATATCATCCAGAATGTAGATAAAAAAATTCCGCTGGAAACCATTGCCAAAAACAAGAGCCTGAAACTGGATGAGTTGCTGGAAGAAATGGAAACCATTGCTGCCAGCGGCACCAAATTAAACCTTGATTATGCCATTGATGAATGGCTGGACGCTTACGACCAGGAAGAGATCATCGAGTATTTCAAAAGCTGTGAAACCTCCTCGCTGCAGGTAGCACAGGAAGAACTGAGTGAGAACAATTACAACTGGGAACAGCTGAAGATCATGCGGATCAAGTTTTTGAGTGTGTATGGGAATTGATCGCAGATTACACTGATTTTGTATCGCTGATTACGCAGATTCTATATGATTTTTTGGGAAGCCCGCTTGTAAGAGCGGGCTTTTTTATGGGGGATAATAAGTGGCTGTCAAGGCTAAAGCCGGTTATATGTGATCGCTTTCTCCCCAGCCTGAAGGCTGGGGTTATGGAAAAGTTGTCTTCAGTATCTGAACACACGGATTCATTCTCCCCCCTGCCTTTAAGCTGGAGCTATGGAATAGCAGTATTCAGTATCAGAGTGCACAGATTTATTTTTAACCCCGGCCTTTAGGCTGGGGGTTGGATGTAGAAGTATTCCTGGGCTTTAGCCATGAGAAGGGTTGTGCGTTGAGTAGGCGTGATGGTATGGGCTTGTCAGGGCTAAAGCCAGTTGTCTGTATTCGCATTGTCCCCCAGCCTGAAGGCTGGGGTTATGGAAAAGTTGACTTCAGTATCTGAATACACGGATTCATGCTGCCGCCTGCCTTTATGCTGGAGCTATAGAAGAGCAGTATTCAGTAGCTGAGTGCACAGATTTATTTTTAACCCCGGCCTTTAGGCTGGAGGTTGGATGTAGAAGTATTCCTGGGCTTTAGCCATGAGAAGGGTTGTGCGTTGAGCAGGCGTGATGATATGGGCTTGTCAGGGCTAAAGCCGGTTGTCTGTATTCGCATTGTCCCCCAGCCTGAAGGCTGGGGTTATGGAAAAGTTGACTTCAGTATCTGAACACACGGATTCATGCTGCCGCCTGCCTTTAAGCTGGAGCTATGGAATAGCAGTATTCAGTAGCTGAGTGCACAGATTTATTTTTAACCCCGGCCTTTAGGCTGGAGGTTGGATGTAGAAGTATTCCTGGGCTTTAGCCATGACAAGGGTTGTGCGTTGAGTAGGCGTGATGGTATGGGCTTATCGGGGCTAAAGCCGCTTGTGTGTATTCGCATTGTCCCCCAGCCTGAAGGCTGGGGTTATGGAAAAGTTGTCTTCAGTATCTGAATACACGGATTCATTCTGCCGCCTGCCTTTAAGCTGGAGCTATGGAATAGCAGTATTCAGTAGCTGAGTGCACAAGTTGATTTTTAACCCCGGCCTTTAGGCTGGGGGTTGGATGTAGAAGTATTCCTGGGCTTTTGCCATGACAAGGGTTGTGCGTTGAGTAGGCGTGATGGTATGGGCTTATCGGGGCTAAAGCCGGTTGTGTGTATTCGCGTGGTACCCACCTGAAGGCTGACGTTATGAAATTGCACAGGCTATTGCGATGCCATGGCTGTTTTGCTTTATCATACACTATCACTATCAAATTGACCGGATGATTGCAAGAAACTTTGTAACAACGGGTTTTTAATGCTGATAACTCTATTATACATAGCGAAGGAGGGGGGCAAAATCCCCTGCCGCCAATGGGAAAATTCCCGTTTCTGCTCCCAGCCCTGTTTTTTTGGCATTATCCTTGCCATATTTGAGCAGCGATACACGCAGATCGGGTGTCATATTATTGCCTCCCGATTTTTCAGCAACATAAAGAAAGAGATATGCATATCCAGAACCTACAGCCGGGCTTGGTAGAAGAACTCAGTTATATGACCGTGATGGCCGATAAAACCGGCAGGCTGGTATTCAAAGTGCTGGATATGGATGGCCGTATAGCCAAAACAATGGTGGCGCAGGTAAACGAGGGCAGGCAGCAACTGGCATTAAACATGGCCGACCTGCATAGCGGGCGCTATGTAATCAATGCTTTCAGCGGGGATATTTTTATTAAATCCATCCGTTTCGAAAAGCAGTAAACCAGGGTTCAATTGGGGGTATTAATAATAGGTCCCGCTGTTGGCGGGACCTTCTTTTTGCAAACGCGGGACTAAAGTCCCGGAATTCATTATTTTAGGCCATTTGCCTTCCACGCCCTGAAGGGCGTGGCAATTTGAAAAAAACTCTGTTCAGATTGCTACAGTTTTCTTCTTTTTCAAACGCTGGACTAACATTCTGAATTCATTACAGTAAGCTTTTCTACTACCAGTCCCTCAACGGTATGGCAAGATGAAAAGTGCATCCTTACAGTTGCCGCGCCCTTTAGGGCGTGGGTCAAAATTGTTTTAATAATAGGACTCCGGGCTTTAGCCCGGAGTCTGAAAAAACACTATCTACTTTATTTGCAATTGCTTAAACGCCTGCACCCTTTGTTTCACATTCTCCCGCACATTCAGGTAAAAAAGATTGAGATCGGCTACATGGTAATTTTTGGTGGTAAGAAACAGGTTGCCAAAAAAATGCGGTTTGTCTGTCCAGAGCACTCCCTCGGTTGCATGGGCATTGGTGATTTTCGGGATCAGTTTATTGAAGTTCAGTAACAGTCCACCTTTGTTATCCATTCTGTCGGCCATCTGTTTATTGCTGTCCCAGGTAAGTGGGTTGGTGACGATGGATACAAATTTCTCGTTGGCTACATATGCCGGTTTATAGCCATCGCGCAGGGTACGCCAGCTGACGGCACAGCCTGTTTGTGAGGGTGTGATACAGGGCTGAATGGAACCAAACCAATCGGGCTCCAATGGCATACCTACCAGGTAGGCAGCTACCAGTTGTTTGCCGAGATCTTTTCCATCAAAAAATTCTTTCAGTAAACGTTTGGCATGCTGGGTGCCCTGGCTATGTGCGGCAATCACGATCGGGCGGCCATGGTTATACTGCGAAAGAAAATATTGAAAAGCGGTTTTCACATCCTGGTAAGCCATTTCAAAGGCAGCGTAGGACTGTACACTGTCTTCGGCAGTTACCGGAAAATAGGCGTAATAATTGGCCTGCCGGTAACGGGGTGCATACACGCTTCCGGCCTCATTAAATACACTGGCCTGGAACAGGATGGTGGAATAATCTGTTTTGGCATTCAGTTCTGCATTATCGATAGGGGCATTCCATCCCAGGGCTTTGTGTTTGTCGGTATAGGTAGTAGGATGAATAAAAAAGACATCTGCCGTTGTATCCGGTGCATACGTATTACGCAGTGGTTGTGGAATACTGTCTGAGGGATCCCATTTACCTGGTAATGCCGCCCAGTGGTCGGGATTATGATAGTCGGGTACGCCCGCTTCATTGGTGAATTGGTACCGCGAAGCCAGTAGATGGTATTTGTTGGCACAGCTGGTTACCATGCAGGAGAGCAGGAGGAGAAAAGGCAGGTATTGACGGATCATAGCTTAAAGTTGATAAAATTTTGCAAGAAACCCATCTTATCTACATACTACCTCATCTCGCACTTGTTTTGTACTTTTCGCGGCAGATCCGGACAGATCTGATTCTGATTATTCACGATAAAATCTAATGCGTATGTCTATTCCAGTTGTTGATCTGGCTGATTTTCTGAGTGGCGATGTTACACGCAAAGCTGCTTTTGTAGAGTCGCTTGGAAAAGCCTATGAAGAAGTGGGGTTTGTAGCCGTTAAAAACCATGGGGTGCCCGATGAACTCATAGCCCATCAATATGAATATGTACAACAGTTTTTTTCGCTGCCGCTGGAGAAGAAACTGAACTATGAGATCAGCGGACTGGCCGGCCAGCGCGGTTATACCAGTTTTGGCCGTGAGCATGCCAAAGGCAGTGAGGCGCCGGACCTGAAAGAGTTTTTCCAGTATGGACAAACAGTGGAAGACAATGATCCCATTCAATCAGAATATCCTGCCAATGTTTCTGTAGCGGAGATCGGCCCTTTCAATCAAACACTGTTTAATGCGTACCGCAATTTTGAAAAAAGCGGTAAATCCTTACTGCAGGCCATTGCCCTGTACCTCGGGCTGGATGAACATTATTTTGATGCGCATGTACACAACGGAAATTCTATCCTTCGTTGTATCCATTATCCGCCCATTACCAACGAACCCAAAAGTGCCATTCGTGCAGAGCAGCATGAAGATATCAACCTCATTACTTTGCTGGTAGGTGCTTCGGCAGATGGGTTGCAGATCCTGACCAAACAGGGCGAATGGGTAAATGTTACTTCCCTGCCCGAGCAGATCGTGGTAAATGTGGGCGATATGCTGCAGCGCCTCACCAATAACAAACTGCGCAGTACTACGCACCGTGTGGTAAATCCGCCGAGAGAACTCTGGCACACCAGCCGGTTCTCCATGCCATTTTTCCTGCATCCACGCAGCGAGATGAGCCTGGCCTGCCTGGAGAGCTGTATGGATGCAGCACATCCCAAAGCCTACCCGGATGCCACTGCGGGTGAATACCTGGATGAACGTTTGCGGGAAATTGGCTTAAAGAAATAAAACACTCTTAACCGCGTCTTTGCGCCTTAGCGAGCGTATATTTTCTCGCCAGGGCACAAAGGCACGGTTTTTTGTATAGGGTTCTCTCATTTAGGTGTCTGCGGGTTATTTATTTCGGTCCTCCCTTAAAATTTTATTAATTTCCGGTCATAACCCCGTTGTAATCCATGGTTTTAACCCGCCATATCCCCTTTCTGCGTGCTGTGTTCTGGCATAGTGTTACGGCGGTGGGTGGTCCGCAGGGACATATGGGCATGATGCTGAAAACCTTTGTACAGCAACGGAAAGATGTTACAGAAACAGAACTGATTGAATACAATGGCTTCTGCCAGTTACTGCCGGGTGCTTCTTCTACCCAGACACTGACCCTGATCGGCTATAAAAGAGGGGGACTTCCGCTGGCGATCATTACTTTATTGATCTGGATCCTGCCTGCCTGTACCCTGATGGGTGGCATTTCTTTTCTACTGGATTATTTTGACGACATGGGGCTGAAAGTGGGTGTGTTCAAATTTGTGCAACCCATGGCCATCGGGTTCATCGCTTATTCGGCGTTCCGGGTTTTTGGAGTGGCCGTTACGAATACGATCACACGGGTAATTATGCTGGTGGCTACGGTGGTTACCTTTCTCGCTTTTAAAACGCCCTGGGTCTTTCCTGCATTGATTGTGGCGGCGGGTATTGCTACCAATTTCAGTGATAAAAGGATCCCAAAACAGGAGATCCCGAACAAACGGATCGGCTGGGGCAATATCCTGATCTTTTTTGCCTTGTTCGGGATGGCGGGTTATTTATCTGAAACAGCTACCCGGCAAAACTGGGAGAACCGCAAACCCATCAACCTGTTTGAGAACGCCTATCGTTTTGGCAGCCTGGTTTTTGGCGGGGGCGATGTACTGATACCACTGATGTACGAACAATATGTAACCCGCCCCGAAACCAAAAGGGTACAGGAAACCAAAAGAGATGTACTTCGGATGAACCGGGCCGATTTTTTAACCGGTTCGGGTATGGTGCGGGCCATACCCGGCCCGGTATTCTCTATCGGGGCTTTTACCGGGGGTATGGTGCTGCGCGACCAGGGTCCGGGCATGCAGCTGATGGGCTGTGTGATCGGGGCCATCGCTATTTTTCTGCCAAGTGCCTTATTGGTTCTGTTCTTTTTCCCGGTATGGAATAATCTGAAGAGGTATGCCGTTATATACCGATCGCTCGAAGGCATTAATGCGGCCGTGGTAGGCATTATGGCCGGTGCCACCTGTTACCTTATCAAAGACAGTTTTCTCAATTCGCTGATCCAGGCCGAGGCCATCGGAATCTGGGACCTGGTAGTGGTAATTGTTACTTTCCTCCTGCTCAGCAGCCATAAAATTCCCGCCCCGCTGATCGTGCTGGGGTGTCTGGTAATGGGCTGGCTGGTATAAATCAACCGCGCCTTTGCGTCTTGGCGAGCGTATATTTTCTCGCCAAGGCGCAAAGGCGCGGAGTAGATAAAACCTGTAAAGTGTTCGCTAATTCAGTAATTCCGTATATTAGAGTATGGTCACACTAGCACTCTATAACCTGAAAGGTGGGGTTGGTAAAACCGCCGCCACTATTAACCTGGCGTATTTAGCTGCCAAAGAAGGCTATAA
>SCVK01000475.1 GCA_004297075.1 Chitinophagaceae bacterium | reverse complement strand
GGCGCGCGCGGCGGTGGTCCTCGCCCCTATGGAGACTGTCATGCGCGCCGTCGCATTCATCCTGGCCTTGGCGTTGGCGCCCGCCGTCGCGGTCGGGCAGCCGACCCCGGCCACGCCCGCCGCCAAGGCCGCACCGGCGATCCCCGCCGTTCCGGCCCCGCCGGCCGCGCCGCCGGCCGCGCTTGGCCGGGAGCCCGAGCTGTCGCGGGCCCAGAACACCGCGATCGCCAAGTCCATCGCCGCCCTCAAGACGCCGGAAGAACGGCGCCTGGCGAGCGGCTGGAGCAACGCCAAGAAGGTGGCCGAGGTGATCTGTCGCCCGGCCGCTTTGCCGGCGTTGAAGAAGCAGGTGCCCAACGCCGATCGCGTGTTTCTGGGCACCGACGATCCCAAGACCCTGACCCTGGTCAGCACGCGCAGCCTGACGGGGGCCGGGCAGGTGCGCTCAGGCTCGGCCTGGCGCGACTTCACCTTCACCTGCGCCCTGATGCCCAGCAGCGGCAAGGTCGCCGGCTTCACCGCCGTCCTGAAGCCCGCCACCTAGGACCAGACGTCGCGCTTGGCTTCCGCTGGCGGCCCGAACCGCCTATCTAGGCCCCCGCAATGCAGGAAGTCCCCTTGGCCGATTTCGACCTCACTACGCCCAAGGGGCGCGTCGCGACCTATCTGGATTATCTCTGGAAGGATCACGCCTATCTGCGCCTGGGCTTTTCCAACGCCCACTGGATCAGCGACGAACTGGTGCGCACCAACCAGCCCTGGCCCCATCAGCTGGCCGAGTGGAAGAAGCGCGGCATCAAGACGGTGATCAACCTGCGCGGCGGGTTCGACGCCAGCTTCCATGCGCTGGAGAAGGACGCCTGCGAACGGCTGGGCCTGAAGATGGTCGACTTCACCATCACCTCGCGCGAGGTGCCGAGCCGCGCCCGCGTCCACGGGGCCAAGGAGCTGTTCGAGACGATCGAGTATCCGGCCCTGATGCACTGCAAGTCCGGCGCGGACCGGGCCGGCATCATGAGCGTCTTCTACATGCACTATCGGCTGGGCCTGCCGATCCGCGAGG
>SCVK01000073.1 GCA_004297075.1 Chitinophagaceae bacterium | reverse complement strand
ACTTTTGACCATGACTGCCGCGAAGGAATTTGTGGTGCCTGTTCCATGTATATCAATGGTAAACCACACGGCCCATGGCAGGCCAATACTACCTGCCAGCTGCACATGCGCGCCTTCCACGATGGAGATACCATTGTAGTAGAACCCTGGAGAGCCGATGCCTTCCCGGTGATCAAGGACCTGATGGTAGACCGTTCCGCTTTTGACCGTATTATACAGGCGGGAGGTTATATCAGCGTGAATACCGGTAATGCGGTAGATGGTAACGCCCTCCCTATCCCGAAAGATGATGCGGATGCTTCTTTTGCAGCCGCTATGTGTATCGGTTGTGGTGCCTGTGTGGCCGCCTGTAAAAACAGCAGCGCCATGTTATTCCTCAGTGCCAAGGTTTCGCACCTGGCCCTGTTACCACAAGGAGCTCCTGAAAGAAAAAGCCGCGTAATGAATATGGTGGCGCAGATGGACAAAGAAGGATTTGGTGCCTGTACCAATACCGGTGCCTGCGAAGCTACCTGTCCGAAAGAAATCTCCATTACCAATATTGCCCGCCTCAACAAAGAATACCTGGCGGCTGGTATTACAGCAGAATAATAATCGCCCTGCAAAGGGTAGGTATATAGAGAAAAGCCTGTTTCAACCAAGAAACAGGCTTTTCTTTTGCTTTAGATCCTGCCCATTGACAATTGACCATTGACTTAAACAGTAGGTTTGTTTCTTTTGAGTAAGAGCGCGCATACCAGGCTAACCACCAGCCCAACGGGCACTATCTCAAAGTAAGTGAACAGGATATTTACAAGCGGATTTTTGTACATCTCTGCAAATTCTTTCATCTCGGCGGCTTGTTTGGCTATTTCAGCAGCACTCGCACCACTGGCTCTTGCTTTTTCGAGCATGGCGGCACTGTACCTGTCAGCAAAATCCGGAAATACAAAATGTCCCTCGATCTGCCAGGTAACCACATAAAAAGTAGCAGCGATCAGGGTGATAAGCAGACCAATGATAAATGCTTTTCCGAAACTGATCAGTCCATCGTTGTATTTATCACGATAGGTTTTGATACCTACGAATACAAAAGAGAATGCGAGAAGCATGGAAGCATATCCATAGATCATCCCGTTGTCAAAATCTCCTTTGTTAATGAAATAAAGGGTTGAACAAACCATCAGTGCACTTACGATCAGGCCAGCAATGACCCCGTTTACGATCACGACTTTTTTCATGTATGTGGTTTTAGGTAAAGAATACAACGAAAATCGGGCATCCCCTGCTTTTCCGGTTCATACTTTCGGGTGATTTTAGGCAAACACCTTCATTTTCATCCGAAAGAATGAATATCAAGGGATCAATCCTGCCTGTTTCCCTCTCTCAATGGCCTGTGTTCGTCTTTGCACATCCAGTTTTTCAAATAAACGGGCCGCATGTGTTTTTACGGTGTTCAGCGATACAAATAACCTGTCTGCAATTTCCTGGTTACTGAATCCCTCCGCCATTAACTGCAGTACCTCCCTTTCGCGTTGGCTGATGCCCAGCCGGGCCAGTTCTTTTTCATTCACCGTAAAAGGCAGGGCAGGATCACGGATCACCGTTTTTTCCACCACCAATTGTTCGATCCGCGGTTTGCTTAATTTTCTGGAAAGCCAGATGCCTAGTCCTGTGAACAGAACGGCGATGGAACCGGCATAGAACTCAAAAGCATGGTCATAGATCACAAATTTCAGCTCCAGCCATTTCAGTAATAATAGTAACAAGGCCAGGGAAGCCCCGTAAAGCCATACTGTTTTATACTTTCTGAAAAGGTCCATGCAGTGGTGGTAAGTTGCTTACTAAGATAAACGTCTGCCCGCAAATGACCATCATCCGGGGTAAAACATGATTAACTTTGTGGCATGTCCAACAGCTATTTCCGGT
>SCVK01000473.1 GCA_004297075.1 Chitinophagaceae bacterium | reverse complement strand
TCCAACAATCGCTCACGACGGCAGCCCTGACGGCACGACCTTCCCGTTGACCGTCACCTCAACCTGACCGGTCGTCGTGTTGTACGCGATCTTCCCGTGCTCGAACGTCGTGACCCGCTGGCCGCCAACGTTGGTCTCGTCGCTCGTGACGACACCCAACGGGCCTGCCGAGCCGTTGCTGCCGGTGGCCGACGGCACGCCGTCCGCATCCCGCTGGACATTCCAGGCGTCGCGGATCGGGCCCGAGATGATGTACGCCGGGGTGCCCGCATCGTCGTTCTTGGCGACGATCGCGCCACCCTGGAACTGCTGGAAGACCACTCCGCTGTCCCGCGTGCCCGCGTTGTGGTCACCTGTCAGTGGCTTGCCGAGGGTCGCCTTCTGGCTGTCGGTCGCTGACGAGAACTTCGCCGCGATCGGGCCGGTGAGCGTGACCTCGACGTCCCGTTCGCCGATGAGTTTCACTTCCGGGGACGGCGCCGGCACCTGCGATGTGACGATCAGCGCCACCTGAGGCGACGCCGAGACGTCGACGGTGGCGCCATTGCTGCAGCCGGCAGCGGTCAGTGCGACGGCGGCCAAGCCAGCGGCTGCGGTGCGGCGGTACGTGCTCGTGTTCATAGGTTGCCCCTCACGTCTTCCTGTGGTGTGCGTCAAGTTGCGGCTCTTCCCCCGACCCGGTCACGACCATAACGGAGCCAGATCAGGGCCGCTTGGCATCAGATGCCGGGTGAAGAACCGGGCCGCGTCCTCCCCCGCGAACTGCGGGACACCGGTGTGCCCGCCCATGTTGGCCTGCAGCGTTTTCTCTCGAGAGCCGAAGGCGTCGAACAGATTCAGTGCCTGTTGCCTGTCATTCGACTCGTCGTCCCATTGCAGCAGCACGTGCAGCGGGATGGTGATCTGACGGGCCTCGCCGAACATGGAGCGAGGCACGAAACTGCCGGCGAACAGACCAGCGGCCGCGATGCGGGATTCGACTGCTGCCAATCGGATCCCGATGGCGAGCACCCCGCCCGAGTAGCCCACGGGGCCGCTGATCTCGGGA
>SCVK01000474.1 GCA_004297075.1 Chitinophagaceae bacterium | reverse complement strand
AGTGGGTGCTGGGGATGGCCACCGGCGAGAGCCTGGCGCACCTCAACTGCCTGATGACCCGCGGCGAGGCGACCGCGCAGGCCGACGAGGCCGGGGTGATCTGGTACCGGGCGGCGTAGGGCGCGCTTAGATCCTCCCCCGGGGGAGGTGGCGCGCGAAGCGCGACGGAGGGGGAACGCTCTCAAGCTAGGGAGTCAAAGTCCCCCTCAGTCCGCCATCTCAGTCCGCCATTCGGTGGACAGCTCCCCCAGAGGGGGAGCATCTGGGCGAAAATTCCGCTTCGATCAGCGCTCCTCGCCGCGTTAGCATACGGCGTAAGTTTAGGAGCGCATTTCAATGTCCGACCATATTCTGATCGAGAAGTCCGGCGGGGTCCTGACCCTGACCATGAACCGTCCCGACAAGAAGAACGCCCTGACCCGGGCGATGTACCAGGCGCTGGGCGACGCCATCGATCAGGCCGAGTTCGACAAGGACGTGCGCTGCGTCCTGATCCAGGCCAACGGCGACATGTTCACCGCCGGCAACGACATCAGCGACTTCGCGGCGGTCAACGCCGGCGAGTCGTCGGCCAACGAGGCGCGGCGCGGCGGCAACCCGCTGCTGGCGGCGCTGGCGCGGGCCAAGACCCCGCTGATCGCGGCGGTGAACGGCCGCGCGGTCGGCGTGGGCACCACCATGCTGCTGCACTGCGACCTGGTCTATCTGGCCGACAACGCCCTGCTGACCACCCCGTTCGTGAACCTGGCCCTGGTGCCGGAGGCGGCTTCCAGCATCACCCTGCCGAGCCGGATCGGCCATGCGCGGGCGTTCTCGATGTTCGTGCTGGGCGAGGCGGTCGACGCCAAGAAGGCGGTCGAGTGGGGCATCGCCAACGAGGTCGTGCCGCTGGACCAGGTGCGGGCCAAGGCTCGCGCCGCCGCCGAGGCGGTCGCCGCCCGTCCGCCGGCCGCGGTGGTGATCACCAAGGCGCTGATGCGCGACGAGACGGGCCTGGCCCAGCGCATGGACGAGGAGGGCGCGCACTTCGCCGCCCAGCTCAAGTCCAGCGAGGCCAAGGAGGCGTTCGCCGCCTTCGCCGAAAAGCGTGTTCCCGACTTCAGCAAGGTGTCTGACCCATGA
>SCVK01000072.1 GCA_004297075.1 Chitinophagaceae bacterium | reverse complement strand
ACAAGTAATGTTTTTTTCATTTCAGATAGTTAATGGCAGATAGTTTGCCTTAGGGCGCAAAAATAACAGAATTGGCTGCATACCAGTGGTTAAAAATTAGTCAAAACACAGATTGTGGGTACCAGGCATGCTGTTTTCTGTGTAAAATCCGCGAATTGGCCTGTCTGAAGCCGTAAATGACCGCTGAAATGCCCCTTTTGACCCCGGTGTAAGCCGGGTATCGGGTAAACAGAAGCGCCGATATCATCCATAACAGCCTATCTTTACAGCTAATCATCACTTAAATATTTTTATTCGCTTTGAAGTTTACTGAATTTGGCCTCGACGAAAGATTACTGGAAGGGATCGACTCGATGGGCTATGAAAACGCCACCCCCGTACAGGAACAGGTGATCGTACCGATTTTACAAGGGAAAGACATTATTGCCTCTGCTCAGACAGGAACCGGCAAAACAGCCGCTTTTCTCCTGCCTGTTATCAATAAGATTATCACCGAGCCGCATGATGCGCATAATATCAATGCCGTGATCATTGTACCCACCCGTGAACTGGCTGTTCAGATAGCCCAGAGCATGGAGGGACTCTCTTATTTCACCGATGTAAGTTCCATTGCCGTTTATGGTGGTGGCGATGGTACCAGTTTTACCACCGAGAAAAAAGCCTTATCGAGCGGCGTGGATATGGTGATCTGTACCCCCGGCCGTATGATTGCCCACCTGAACATGGGTTATGTGAAAATGCAGGCAGTGAAATACCTGATCCTGGATGAGGCCGACCGGATGCTGGACATGGGTTTTTATGATGATATCATGAAAATCATCTCTTTTCTGCCCAAACAAAGGCAGAACCTCCTGTTTTCGGCCACTATGCCCATGAAAATGCGCGAAATGGCGAGAAAGATCCTGCACCAGCCGCTGGAGATCAATATTGCCATATCCAAACCGCCGGAGCAGATCGTACAGGAAGCTTTTGTAGTGTATGAACCCCAGAAGATCCCCCTGGTGAAAGAGATCCTGCGTAAGAAAGACTTCCAGAGTGTGATCGTTTTCTGTTCCAAGAAGGTCAATGTAAAACAGCTTTCAAATGAACTGAAACGTTCTAAGTTCTCCATCGAAGAGATCCACTCAGACCTGGAACAGGACAAACGCGAGCAGGTATTGCAGGATTTCAGGAACAAAAAACTGAAGATCCTGGTGGCCACTGATATTTTAAGCCGCGGTATTGATATAGAAGACATAGACCTGGTGATCAACTACGATGTTCCCAACGACGGTGAAGATTATGTACACCGGATTGGTCGTACGGCCCGTGCCGCCAGTGAGGGAACGGCTTATACCTTTATCACCGAAAAAGAACAGCAGAAATTCGGCCAGATCGAAGAATTGCTGGGCCATCCGGTAACCAAGGCGGCAGTGCCGGAACAGTTTGGTCCCACACCCGCCTATAATCCCCGCGCCGGCCGTGGTGCCCCCCGTGGTGGTGGACGAAACCATCCTCCCCGTGGTGGCGGTGGCGGCGGAAAAAAATATGCCGGACGTAATCCGAAAAGATAATCAGGCTGATTAGCGATACTGATGTAAAGGACCTGAAAGGGTCCTTTCTGGTTTTTTTAATTCAGTTTAACGGATAGGATCCAGGCAAGGGCCGCTGCAGAATCTGTAAAATACTGTTCAAAAGATTTACTGAATTTTTCCTGGTAGTCTTTCATTTTGGTTTCATCCTGGTGCACATTGGCCATGGCCACCGTTCGGATACCCCGCTCGGTGCTAAGGGTGATGGTTGCTTCGGGAAACATATCGAGGTAGCCAATGCGGTATCCATGCCGGGCGAGTAACAGGGGTATGATATTGCGGTATTGTTTGTGCACCTCAAAATTCTCTGCCTTGAATCCATGCAGATCAACCAGCATCTTCACATCTGTATTATCGGGCACCTGCTTCATGGTTTCGATCAGCGTATTTTCCCAGTATTGTATATCTGCTGTATCCAGGAGGCCGCTTAGGCGGGTAGTAACCATTTGTTCTGCAGGTTGCCAAAAACTAGTAATAATTTTTGTCATAGGTTGATTTATATTAAAATTAAAAATAATAGTAATCGTAATATCTGTCCCGCCGCTTGTATGTACGGCTTCTGACCGCTCTGTCAGAAGCTACCGGATTTGTCAGGTTCACGATCAGCAAGGGATTTGGGCAGACAGTTGGATGGAACGGAAAGACCGGAAAAGGATGAAAGGAAAATAGTTCCCCCAACCGGGGCCGGAAAATCTGTCTGGCATAAAATGATTAATCTATTGTATCATAATAACATACACTATCTTACATTTATAGACACTAAGCCATATACTTTTCTTTCTTTTTACAGATGGGTATGATAATTATCATTCATTATTGTTGAAAGAAAAAATAACTTGCTATGGTAAGTCAGGAATAGGAACTGATAAGCATAATCATCAAACAGGCAAGGGCATCAGTTAGTGAATGCAACACCCGTTCTGATACTAATCCATATCCACGAAACCAGGTATGTTATCCCCCCCGATTACACCTGATTGTTTTTATTACAGTTGTCTGCGATAGTACCATCTATTTCAGATGCATGCGGTTGTAAACGTGTATAGATTAGTATGAAAAGATATCGCCTTCGGTTATTAGTATATTTTTTTGGGAGCTTTTTGGTCACTACCCTGCTCATTTTATATGCGGTTGAGTATAATCGCCTGTCTGCCAGTAATAACAACAATGATAGTTCAAAAAAAATCATCAACCTGATAAATCAGGTTGATGCATTCAGGGCCTCTCTTAACAGCGTAGACATTACTTTTAATAAATACCTGCTCACGCGTGATCGGGACAGGCTGGAAGATATTAACAGGGCACAGGTAAACGCAATGGCACATCTTGATAGCCTTAAACAGGTCTGCAGCAGCTCTGCTGTAGGATGTACCAGTATAAACCGGCTGGATTCTCTTTATCAGAAGAGCCAGTTTTACATGACTTCCCTTTTAGAACAACTGACCACCGGTACAAAAGACCTGCGTAAGGATATACCGAACGAAAAAAAATACGACTCGCTCCGCCATAACATCATCCGGGAGTGTGATAGTATTACAAAAACAGGTGATAATCGTTTATTGATGATTCATGATCTGTACGACAGAGAGTCTACGGATAAGTATATGTTACTCGGGATGGTAACTTTTATTACGCTCCTGATCCTGGGTTTTATTGTCTGGCGGATTTTTGTAGAGCTCAAAGCCAAAGAATCGATATTAAAAAGATACCAGTTTTTTGAACAGTCGAATGAAGGACTGTTGGTTACCAATAGTGATTTTGTGGTTACTTATGCAAACAAGGCCATTGATGGCTTGCTGAAGATGAATGGATTTGATATTATCGGCACCCGCATTTTTGATTATATCAGTGACCTGGATGTACCGATGAATGAAAAGCTACGGTCTGAGCTCGTTAACAATCTTGCCAAAAGCGAGACCACCTATTTCGATTTTTATCACGACGTTGTGGCCAAATGGCTGCGGGTTACCATTCTGCCTTCTTTCAGTAATTATACTTTTTTTGTAAAAGATGTTACGGCTATCAAAGAAGCGGAGCAGGCAGCGTATAAGTCGAGAAGGCTGTA
>SCVK01000071.1 GCA_004297075.1 Chitinophagaceae bacterium | reverse complement strand
GATCCTGTAAAACTGCAAAATAGTAGCTTTGCGCCACATTATGGGAAAAGCCTTACAAGATATCAACCTGCAGGTAAATACCGGCAGCCGGCAAATACTGGGTATTGCACTTCCCATTACAGCGGCCATTATTGTACCGCAGATCAATTTTATTACGAATAATATTTTCCTGGGCGGACTCGGACAAAAATCGTTGGCCCTTGCCGGGATCACCGGTGTGTATTACCTCATTTTTGCGGTGATGGGGCACGGCCTCAATAACGGCTTGCAGGCACTGATTTCGCGCCGTGCGGGCGAGAACCGGATCGATGCCATCGGTAATCTTTTTTCACAGGGTTTACGGGTGGCCATGGTATTTGCAGTAGTAGGCATTCTGATTACCTGGTTTATTGCCCCAACGGTACTGGGTTGGTCTTTGCACGATCCGGAAAGTGTACGGATCTGTGTCAGGTTTCTCAATATCCGGATCCTGGGGCTCCCCTTTTTGTATCTCTATCAGATGCGCAACGCATTGCTGGTAGGAACCAACCAAAGCAAATACCTGATCATCGGTACGGCTACAGAAGCGGTTACCAATGTATTCTTTGATTATTCGCTGATCTATGGAAAATTCGGCATGCCGGAACTGGGCTTTGATGGTGCGGCCTATGCTTCCATCATTTCTGAGTTTGCGGGACTGCTCATTATTTTTATCGTGATCAGGTTGAACGGCGTAGCCAAACAATTACACCTCTTTAAAAACTGGGCCTATGATGCGGCCAATATAAAATTGATCATCAACCAGTCTTACCCGCTCATTCTTCAGCATGGCATCAGTGTGATCAGCTGGGAGTTTTTCTATATCCTGATTGAGCATCATGGCGAGCGCGACCTGGCGGTATCCAATACCATGCGGAATATCTTTGGTTTCTTCGGTTGTTTTACCTGGGCTTTTGCGGCCACGGCCAATACCATGGTGAGTAATGTGATCGGTCAGAACCGCGAGCATCATGTAAAGGAACTTATTTACCGCATCATGGCATGGAGCCTGGGTTTTGCATTACTGGTCTGTATTTTCCTGAATATATTCCCACACCTGTTTTTATCCATGTACGGACAGGGCGAAGACTTTATTACCGCCGCCATACCCGTTCTCCGCGTGGTATCCAGTGCGCTGGTACTCATGTCTGTGGCGGTGGTCTGGATGAATGCGGTTACGGGAACCGGCAATTCCAAAATGAATCTGCTCTCGGAGGTAGCCGCGATTACTTTCTACTGCATTTATGTGTACATCGTACTGGAAAAACTCAAGCTACCCATTGCCTGGGGCTGGGCCAGTGAGTGGATTTACTGGACCACCATTTTTGTTCCTTCGTTCTGGTATATACAGAGTGGAAGGTGGAAGAATAAGAAGCTGTAGAACAACGGAACAGAGGAACAGACGAGCAAGGAACAGATAATCGGACAGACAGGAAATTTGATTTTGGCATTAGTATTGCAGTTGATTTTAAAAATCAATTGCCTTATGAAAAAAACAGTTTGTTTACTGG
>SCVK01000070.1 GCA_004297075.1 Chitinophagaceae bacterium | reverse complement strand
GCGGTGAGTTTGTTTTTGGGAATAAGGGAGATCAGCATTTTATCTTCATCAGCGATCTCTTCGTTGGGCCAGAATTTTTTGTTCTTCTTGCGGTACTGTTCAAACCAGGTAATACGTTTGGTAAAATCTTCCAGTTTGTTCAGCATTTTTTTCTCGATCACCGATACGGCAAACAAAGAAGTTAATCCCACGATGGATTGGATGCGTAACTGTATGGTGGTGTTATTGGGCAAACCGAGGGTATCGTAAAAAAACTGGTCTTCCTCGTTCCATAAACCCAGCTGGTTCAATGCCTCGGCTATCAGTACAAAGTGTTCGAAGAATTTGGTGGCGCTGTCTTCAAAAGCCCCATCTTCCATGGCTATCTCCAGTGCCATATCCATCAGGTTCAGTGCATACATGCCCATCCAGCTGGTGCCATCGGCCTGCTCCAGCCGCGCTTCGCTGTGTAATTGCAGGCTGCGGTTAAACACACCAATATTATCAAGACCAAGAAAACCGCCTTCAAACATATTATTACCATTGGGGTCTTTCCGGTTAATCCACCAGGTAAAATTGATCATCAGTTTGTGAAACACTTTTTTCAGAAAACTGATATCGCCTTTACCGGTCCTGTTTTTTTCAATCTGGTACACCTGTAAAGCCGACCATGCCTGCACCGGCGGGTTAACATCGCTGAAGTTCCATTCGTAGGCGGGTAACTGTCCGTCGGGTTTCATGTACCATTCGCGCATCACCAGCAGGATCTGGTGTTTGGCAAATACCGGGTCTACCATGGCCATGGGTACGCAGTGAAAAGCGAGGTCCCAGGCGGCATACCAGGGATATTCCCATTTATCGGGCATGAGAATGATGTCCTGGTTTTTCAGGTGTTGCCAATCATGGTTGCGGCCCTTGCCCCGTTCATGACCCACATGGGCAATGCCATCGGGTTCGGCGAGCCAGCGCTCTACATCGTAATAATAGTATTGTTTGCTCCAGAGTAACCCTGCCAATGATTGGCGCTGGATATTGTGCAGATCGGCGGGCAGCTGGGGTGATAAAATGCTGTGGTAATAATTGTCTGTTTCTACTTTTCGTTGCTGAAAAACATCGGTGAAAGCATGGGTAAACGGTGATTCCATCTGCACATCGCTTAAACGCAGGTAAAGGGTTTCGGTGGCGCCTGCGGCGATCTCGTAGTTGTAAACCGGTGCAAACTTGGTACCTGTTTTTTTTTCGTTGAGGGCTTCTATGTTTTTGCTGTGAATGATGGCATCGTGAAAAGCATCTTTCACAAAAATGGATGCATTCTTTTTGCCAAAGAGTTTTTCGGTATTGGTTTCGTTCTCGGTAAAAAAAGCGTTGTTGGTTTTGGGATAGTAAAAATAGTAAGTGCCCAGGCGTTCGTGTTTGGCTTTTACCATATGGGCCTGGTCAATGGCTTTGATCACGGGTTTTTTATCCAGCCCGCGCGATTGCCAGCGGTTAAAGAACCAGAGCGTAGGTAATACAGTAATGGGTGCAGCTACATTGGCCCGGTTGGTGATCTCGATGCGGATGCCGATATCTTTCTTGTTTACTTTGGCGTAAGTGATGAGTACATCAAAATATTCATTGTCCTGAAAAATACCCGTATCCAGAATTTCATACTCCGGTTCCAGTTTGCTGCGTTGTTTGTTTTTATTAATCAGCTCCTGGTAAGGGAAAGCCTGCTGCGGATACTTGTACAGCATTTGCATATAATAATGCGTGGGCAGGTTTTCGAGGTAGTAGTAGAGTTCCTTTACGTCTTCGCCATGATTACCCTCGTTATTACCGAGACCGAATAATCTTTCTTTCAGGATGGTATCTTTCCCGTTCCACAGCGATACGCAGAAACAGAGGTTACCAAAAAAATCGGAGATACCGCCCAGACCATCTTCGCCCCAGCGGTAGGCACGTGCATGGGCATGGCTGAAGGGTACATAGTTCCAGGCATCACCGTTCTCGCTATAATCTTCGCGAACGGTGCCCCATTGTCTTTCGGATAAATAGGGTCCCCATTGTTCTAAAGGAATTTTTTTGCTGCTGTTGGCCTTCAGTCTTTGCTCCTCTGCTGTCATCTCGCTAAATTAAAGAGGCTTTGCGTAATAAATCTGGCAATTTATGCAGATATACTTTTAATTTAGTGCGTAGCAGTCAGGCATCAAGCCCTGTTGCTGTGCATGCGATGAAATACAAACTGTTGTTCGTTTTTTTATGGCTCCTCTTTGGTAACGCCCAGGCACAGCCTTCTGCAACACAACTCATCCAAAATATATGGTTGATAGATGGCACGGGTGCCACAGCGCGAAAAGCGGCTGTACGAATACAGGGCAATAAAATCATTGCCGTAGGTGCGCTGAAACCCTTACCGGGAGAGGTTTTGGTAGATGGGCAGGGCAAAACACTGACACCCGGTTTTATAGATACACATAGTCATCTGCAGGGTTCCCTGCGCACCCAACCCCAAGCCATTGCGGCACTGAACCAGGGGGTAACCACCATTGTATCCGGACAGGATGGCGAGGGCAGCTGGATAGATAGTTTGCGCGGCAGACTGTTATCGCAAACGATTGCTGTGAATATCGCCACCTATACCGGACAAACTTTACTGCGCGAAACAGTGATGGGCGAAAAAGAACTACACAGACAAGCAACAGCAGCAGAGATCAGGCAGATGACTGTTTTGCTCGAGAAAGAAATGCAGAAAGGTTCGCTGGGTTTATCCACCGGACTCGAATATGATGGCGCTTTTTTCTCTTCCAAAGAAGAAGTGGTAGCGCTGGCGCGAATGGCGGCTAAGTACAAGGGTCGCTATACCAGTCATATCCGCAGTGAAGATATACATCTGAAAGAAGCCATAGAAGAGATCATCACTATCGGCAAAGAAGCCAAACTGCCGGTACAGGTATCGCATATTAAAATTGCGTTGAAAGATGATTGGGGCAAGGCACCCGAATTGCTGGCAAGGTTGGAAAAAGCGCGCAAGGAGGGGATCGATATTACAGCTGATTGTTATCCGTACGATTTCTGGAACAGCACGTTGAAAGTGTTATTTCCTAAAACAGATTATACCAATATGGAGAGTGCGCAATTTGCGGTGGAGCATACGTTTGATCCGAACGAATCTATTCTGTTCCGTTATGCACCCAATCCGGCGTACAAGGGAAAAACTATCACTGCCATTGCTGCTATGCGGAATGAAACAGTGGCGCAAACACTGATCTCATTGATTGCGGAGGCGGAACTGTACCGGGAAAAAAATCCCGGCGCTGGCCAGATACAAACCATCATGGGCAAATCGATGATAGAAGAAGATGTGATGAAACTGCTGGCCTGGCAACATACCAATATCTGTTCCGATGGTTCTATTGGCGGGCATCCGCGGGCTTTTGGTTCTTTTACAAGGGTGTTGGGGAGATATGTGCGGGAGAAAAAAATCATGAAGCTGGAAGAAGCGGTGCGTAAAATGACTTTACTCGCTGCGCAGCATATCGGGATCAGTAACCGCGGTAAAATTGCACCCGGTTATTTTGCCGATCTGGTATTACTCGATCCCGCCACTGTGCAGGACCGTTCCAGTATACAGGAGCCGGCAGCTTTATCGGAAGGAATTGAAAAAGTTTGGGTGAATGGGCAGATAGTGTATCAGCAGAAAAAAAGTACTGGCGTATATCCCGGAACATTTATCAGCAGAAAGTAGCGGGGTTTCAGAGGATTTGCGTAGTTATACTTTAAAAACATGAGGTCAATAAAATAAGATGTCAGACTTGAATTTACCCGCTGCCCTCGTGATCAGCGAAGGCATGTTACATACAGATGATGCCAAAACCGCGCACGGACTGATTCGCGGCACAGAGCGTTTTCGCATAGCCGGTTTAATAGACAGTCTGCATGCTGGTAAAGATGCCGGCGAAGTGCTCGATGGCCGCCACCGCAACATACCTGTATTTGCTACTGTAGAAGAAGCCCTGCAGCAGGCCGGTAAAATTGATTACTGCATTATTGGTGTGGCCACGGTGGGTGGTATTCTGCCACCGGTATTTCTGGATATTATCCGTACCTGCATCAACCATGGCATCTCCATCGTAAATGGCTTACACGATTACCTCAACGATAAACCCGAACTCGTGGCTCTCGCCAAAGAGAAGGGCGTGACGCTAACCGATATCAGGAAACCGAAAAAAAGAGAGGACCTGCATTTCTGGTCGGCCGAAATTTTTTCTGTGAAAGCGCCCATCATTGCCGTGCTCGGTACCGATTGCGCCCTTGGTAAAAGAACTACCTGCCGGATGGTTCGCGAAGCCTGTGCCAAAGCAGGCATACATGCTGAGATGATCTATACCGGGCAAACCGGTTGGTTGCAGGGCGGTAAGTATGGATTTATTTTCGACTCTACCCTGAATGATTTTATCTCCGGCGAAATAGAACATGCCATTGTGAGTTGCTGGAAGGAGACCAACGCAGAACTCATCTTACTCGAAGGGCAATCGGCTTTGCGTAATCCGAGTGGACCTTGTGGATCTGAATTTTTGGTATCGGGTAATGCCAGACTCACCATCCTGGTGCATGCGCCTAAACGTTTGCATTTTGATCATTTGCCGGAATGGGGCGAGATCCCATCGGTACGTTCGGAAGTAAACCTGATCAAAGCCTATGGATCTACAGTGATTGCGCTGGCATTGAATACATCGCACTGCACAGAAGATGAAGCCTATGCGTTTCAGCGGGCCTACGAAAAAGAACTGGGCATACCGGTATTATTGCCTTTGCAGGAAGGGGTAGAAGCCGTGATCCCTGTTATCCGCTCACACATGAAAACACCCACCCCATGAAGATCGTAGCGGTACGCGCCTGGCTGGAGAACCTGCCTTTGACCAAACCCTATACCATTGCCTATCA
>SCVK01000472.1 GCA_004297075.1 Chitinophagaceae bacterium | reverse complement strand
CCGGCCGCGCGTCCGGCCCCGGCTCGCCGCGCCAGATATTGCGGACCAGCGCTGCCTCGAGCGCGGCCGGATCAGCGATCGCCTCGCGATAGGCCGTCAGCCGCCCGCCCATCGCCGCGACCATCTTGCCGAGGTGCTTGCCGACGAGGACGTCGCCGATCCCGATCTGCCGGACCTGCCCCTCCATATCGTCGATGAACACTTCGGTGAGATAGGTGCCCGCCGACCGGCCCGGCACGCCCTCGGCCTCGATGCGGACCTGCACCAGCGACAGGATCGCGGCGACCATGTCGAAGCGGCCATCGAGCGTATCGGGCACGCCCAGTTCCGCATACCAGGCCGGCTCGCGCGCGATGTGCACGATCGCTATGTAAAGCGGCACCAGGGCCTCGCGCGGGTCGGGGCCGAAGCCGAACAGGGTCTTCAGAAATTTCACGCGGGTTCCCTCGGGCTCATTCAGCGGCTATCAAGCGCAGCCCTCTATACCGGGCCGCTGCATCTTGCCACCGGGCTGTCGCCGCGCATATTGAGACGCAACCCCCGGCCTGCAAGCCGCCCTGTTCGAGTGCCAAGGAGAAACGCATGTCCCGGACCCTGTTGCGATCGACGGCCATTGCCGGAACGATCGCCATTTTGGGCCTGACCGCCGGATGCGCGCGCATTCGCGATCACAAGGGCTATGTCGTCGATTCGACCCTGATCGGCACCGTCGCGCCAGGCGTCGACAATCGCGAATCGGTGGAGAAGACGCTGGGTCGTCCCAGCTTCGCGGGTCAGTTCGACAAGGACCGGACCTGGTATTATGTCGCACGCGATACCCGCCAGATCGGTTATCGCAGCCCGAAGGCGGTGGACCAGACCGTGCTCGCCGTCCATTTCGACGCACAGGGCAACGTCGCGTCGGTCGAACGGACCGGCATGGAAAAGGTCGCCCAGGTCTCTCTGTTCGGTGACAAGACTCCCACGCTGGGCAGCAAGCGCGGCTTCTTCCGCGAGCTGTTCGGCAATATCGGCCGAGTGGGTTCGGTGGGCCAGGCCGGCGGCACCGCCGACAATCCGAACTGATCCGGCCGAATTAATCCTGGTCGCGGTTCCCGCGCGCGTCGGGATGACCGCCGACGGGCCTAGCCGCTGTTCCTGAGCGCCGTCGCGATCGCGTTGATCGACAGCTGGATCCCCTCACGGACACGCGGATCGTCCTCGCCGGCGCGGTGGCGCTTGAGCAATTCGATCTG
>SCVK01000471.1 GCA_004297075.1 Chitinophagaceae bacterium | reverse complement strand
CGGCCAGACGGGGTTCCAACGCCATACTCAAACTCAATGCATCGAGAAGCGGACGGGCAGGGTCTTGGGCCCGCTGACGAAGGTGGCCTGGCTCTGCTTGGGCTCGCCGCTTAGTTCCAGGGTCTTGATGCGCGGCAGCAGTTCCTCCCAGAGGATGCGCATCTCCATCTTGGCCAGGTGCTGGCCCAGGCACAGGTGCGCGCCGTAGCCGAAGGCCAGGTGCTTGTTGGGCTTGCGCTCGATCTTGAAGGCGGCGGGGTCTTCGAAGACCTCCTCGTCCCGGTTGCCCGAGGCGTAGCAGAGCATCATCCAGTCGTCCTTGGCCAGCTGGCGGCCGGCGAACTCGGTGGCTTCGGTCGCCGAGCGCATGAACGTCTTCACCGGGGTGATCCAGCGGATGCTCTCGTCGACCAGGCCGGGGATCAGCGACGGGTCGGCCTTGACCTTGGCGAACTCGCCCGGATTGGTCGCCAGGCCCCACAGCGCGCCGGCGGTCGAGGACGAGGTTGTATCGTGCCCGGCGGTGGCGACGATCATGTAGTAGCTCATCGCCTCCAGCTCGGAGATCGGCTGGCCGTCGATCTCCGAGTTGGCGATGACCGTGGCGACGTCGTCCTTGGGGTTGGCCCGGCGGTCGGCCGACATCTTGGCGAAGTAGGCGTAGAAGTCGGCGACCACCCCCTCGGTCAGCATCTTGGTGATGTCGGGGGCGCTGTCGCGGGCGAGCTCGGGATCGGTGGCGCCGAACAGCTCCTGGGTCAGGGTCAGCATCCGGGGCTCGTCCTCCTCCGGAACGCCCAGGATCTCCATGATCACGTGCAGCGGATAGCCCAGTGCGACGTCGCGGACGAAATCGCATTCGCCGCCGGTCGCCGCCATCCGGTCCACCGCCTTGCGGGCGATGCCGCGGATGCGGTCTTCCAGGCCCTTGATGTTGGTCGGCATGAACCAGGCCTGGGTCAGGGCGCGGTACTTCGGGTGATCGGGGGCGTCCATCTGCACCAGGCTGCGGACCAGGTGCGGGCTGCCGCCCATCATCGCCCGCACGGCCGTGTCGGCGGCCTTGTTGGTGATCACCGTGGCCTTGTCGCCGCTATGGAACAGCGCGTTCTGGCGGCTGATCTCCAGGATGTCGGCGTGCTTGGTCGCCACCCAGAACGGGTCGAAACCCTCGATCTCGGCCAGGCCGAAGGGGTTGTTGGCGCGGAGCCAGGCATAGGTCTCGTGAATACGGCCGTCCGCATAGGCGGTGGGGTCGACCAGGTTGGCCGCGTATTCATCGGGTATGCGCGCGTTGCTTG
>SCVK01000013.1 GCA_004297075.1 Chitinophagaceae bacterium | reverse complement strand
AAAGGTAATCAAAGTGCATCGCCGACCGGCGCAGTCCCTGAGCCAGTGCTTTCCATTTGGCAGGTTCTACGAGAATATTCAGCCACTCGCCGGTTTCGTCAAAACTGACGGAAGGTTCCATGGCGAGGATCTGTTCTTTGAGTACTTCGTTCGTCATACAATTGCTTTATACTAGGCTTTTGATTGCTCGCGGATCTGTTCGCGGGTCAAACCACTTTTTATCTTTTCCTGTAAACTGATCATGGCATGCAGCAAAGCTTCCGGTCTGGGCGGACATCCGGGGATATATACATCTACCGGAATAATATGATCGGCTCCTTTTACTACTGAATAGGTATTGTAAAAGAAAGGTCCGCCGCTGATAGCGCAGGCACCCATGGCAATAACGTATTTGGGATCGGGGATCTGGTCGTATAAACGTTTCAGCACAGGTCCCATTTTATTCACGATGGTTCCGGCAATAATAATCAGGTCGGCCTGCCTTGGGGAGGCGCGCGCCACTTCAAATCCAAAGCGGGAAAAATCGTATTTGGCCGATGCAGTAGACATCATTTCGATACCACAGCAACTGGTAGCAAAAGTGAGGGGCCATAAAGAGTTGGAGCGTGCCCAGTTGATCAGGCCATCAAAACTGCTGATAATGATACCGCCGCCTGCTGTGGGAACGATCTCTCCCGGAAAATCAGCCCGTTCCTGTAATGTATCGGTTAACTCCATTTCAATGCTCCTTTTTTATGTGCATATAAAAAGCCCATGAACAATATAAATATGAAGATGAAAATCTCTACCAAAGCAATGATCCCTATTTTCTTTACCACCACGGCCCAGGGATAGAGGAAAACCAGCTCCACATCAAAAATGAGGAACAAAAGGGCAAACAGGTAATAACCTACATGAAACTGGTGCCAGGGAGATGTTTGTGTGGGGATGCCACATTCATAAGGCTGGCCTTTCTGTGGATTGGTACTTTTCTTCAGCAGGAACTTTCCAACCAGGATACCACCGGCAGAAAAGAGGATGGCTGCCAGACTCAAAGCGATCAAAGAAATGGCTCCCATATGCAGATTCGGGTGCGAATTTTATACCCACCCCAAATTACGGAATTTCATACCAAAAAAATGATGTAGACAAAGAATTGCAACGCTTATTTCAAAAAAAACGGAAATGGCATAAAATCATCGGAAAACCTTTCTTTCCAGCAAATGACTTTCATCATTTTTCTGACAAGCTTCTGATAATCTGCAGGATCGTTTCCGTTTCCCGGCGCGTGTCTGACAGCAGGCCGGCTACAGCGGGCTCATCAAACACCGATAAAGCATCAATTTTTCTGGCCAACTCCGAAAGTAATCCCAATCCTGCCGTTAACGTGGTCCCTTTTAATTTATGTCCCCCGCTTTTCAGTGCGGGCAGGTCTTTTTGTCTGAAATTTTCTTCCAGTTCAAAGATGGATTTACGGATCTCTGTTTCTATGGAAGACAAAAATACTTTCAGCATGGCATCATCGGCCCCTACTATATCCCGGAGTTTGTTCAGGTTAATATGCGCTTCCATCTGATCCATAGTGTTTACAGGTTCTCCCGTTTCTGAAGGTGTATGAGAAGCAATGGCCCATTTATTAAAAACAGTTCTAACCGTATCTTCTATGATCGGCTTCGCGATAAAATCATTCATACCCGCCTCTATACATGTTTCCCTCTCTCCTTTTACATTACCCGCCGTTACCGCGATAATGGGCACTTCTTTTCCGTTTTCGAGCATCCGGATTTTGCGGGTAGCTTCATACCCATTCATTTCAGGCATCTGGATATCCATGAAGATGAAATCAGGCATCTGCCGGGTACAGATCCGCAAGGCTACTTTACCATTTTCCGCTTCCAGGATCTCTGCATTGGGTGCGATTCGCTGGATGATGGTTCGCGCCAGTAACATATTCACAGCCCCATCTTCTGCTATCAATATGCGCAGGGCATTCAGGTTGGCCACAGGTAAATTGGCTGCCGGTGCCACTTCCTGCCCTTCTTTCTGTAAACCCAGCCTCGATAAAGCCGTATACAGATCCTGCATTTTAATCGGTTTTACCAGGCGAAGCGATACCTGTAGGTCCTGGCATTTGCGAACCAGACTCTCGTCATCTGACGAGCTTGACAGGAGAATAATCGGCTGCTCTTCGGCCGTTGCATAAAAACTCTTCCGGATCTTCTGGATGGTTTCGAGTCCGTCCATGATCGGCATATTATAATCCGTAAGAATCACATCATATTTCTTTCCGGTTCCCAGTATCTGCAGTGCTTCAATTCCATTCTGGGCCAGATCGGCCTGGATATTCTGCAGCAGGAGCATTTGGGTAATGATCGTTCGGTTGTTTTCATTGTCATCTACAATCAGCACTTTTTTGATGGAGGAAATATTCTCCCATCGCAGGGGTTGTCCCTGTTCGGCTGTCAGTTGCAGGTCGAAATAAAAACTACTTCCTTTTCCGGGGCTGCTCTTTAGTTGTAGCTGGCTTCCCATTAGTGCCAGCAGGCGGTTGGAGATGGTGAGTCCCAAACCGGTACCGCCATATCGTTTGGTAACCGTTCCGTCTTCCTGCGAAAATGCCTGGAAGATCTTTTTCTGTTTATCTTCCCTGATACCAATACCAGTATCTCTTACTTCAAAACGGATCATGATTTCTTTATCTGATACCGTATGTAACAATTCAATTTTCAATTCTATCTCTCCCCGTTCTGTAAACTTCGATGCATTGCTCAGCAGGTTAATGAGGATCTGCTTCAGGCGAACCGCATCGGCCCAGATAAATCTCGGTAACTCGGCAGAAATATTCAGCAGCATTTCCAGGCGCTTTTTCTTTACCTGGAAGCTGATCATATCTGCCGCCTGACTGGCGATTTCATAGAGATCACATTTCTCCATTTCCAGTTCCAGTTTTCCGGCTTCGATCTTGGAAAAATCAAGAATATCATTGATGATGCTCAGCAGGGTATTGGCCGATTGGTTAACGATAGACAGGTACTGCTGCTGGGTTTCATCCAGCCTGGTTTTCAGTATCAGGTCGGTAAAGCCGATCACCCCATTCAGTGGGGTGCGGATCTCATGACTCATGCTGGCCAGGAATTCAGACTTGGCCTGGCTGGCCTGTTCGGCGGTTTTCTTGGCAGCTTTCAACTCATCGCGCTGCAAACAGATTTCTGTGATATCCTGTGTAAACATCATGATACCGCCAATGGATCCATCAAATAGATGCCAGGGCCTTACTTCCCACCGCAGATGTTGATCATGCTGCCATCCGGGTGGACGCCATACATCTTCTTCCTTTTTTTCGATAGCACCTGCGAGGCAACGGGCATGTATTTCTTTCCATTGCTGCGAGATATTAGGAAAAACCTCATAATGCGATAAACCGATAATGTTTTTTCCTACCAACTGGTATTCTTCCATCCAGCGGTTACTGATGGCAATATATCTCACATCCCTGTCGAACATGGCTACAGCGGCAGGAGCATTCTCTACAAAGGCAGAGAGCCGGGCTTTTTCAACAATCAGTTCCCGTTCAATTTTTTTCCGTTCAGAAATATCCTGAATAACCGAGTACACAAGTTCTTCCCCGCTTTCATCCGTAAACCTGATCCCATTCAACAGCACCGGGATGGGATGCCCATCTTTGTGCAGGTATACTTTTTCGTATGGACCATACCGGCCGGTATCTGTGAGCGACTGGCGATGTTTGATCTCTTCAGCATCGTATCTGGCGGGGGTTACATCATGGTGACTGAGTTGCCTGTATGCTGCTTCCGTGTAACCGATCATATTGTACAGTGCCTGATTACCATCGATGAATTTACCATCTGCATGGCGGTTAATGGCAATACCAACCGGTGCGTTATCGAAGAAAGCACGGTATTTGGCTTCATTGATCTGGAGAGCCAGTTTGATCTTTTTCTGTTCATCAATATCCTGAAAAGCGCCAAATAAGCGTTTGCATTTGCCGTGTAACATTTCTGCCTCGCCCAATGCCCTTACCCATCTCTCATTACCTTTGGCAGTAATGATTTGTAGTTCAATATCCCAGGAGCCGCCCTGTCCCATTGCTTTTGATACCGCTTCCTCAATTGTTCGACGGCTCTCTCCTTCTTTGTAAAATTGGATGGCGGTTACCAGATCAGGCACAAAATCTTCGGGCACTTCATGGATCTGGCAGGTAACCGGCGACCAGAATATTTTATCTTTATCGGGTATGATCTCCCATGCACCAATCCGGGCTACCTGGTTGGTATTTTCCAGAATTTCTTTGGTTCGCTGCAGATCTTTTTCGAGGCGTAACCTGTCTGATATATCAACCGAATTACCGATCACATACAATTCTCCTTCCCCATCTCTTTCTACCGTATTATTATATAACCATACCCGCACAGAACCATTTTTATGCAGGGTGGTCATCAATCCTTTCGATCTTCCTGTGGTTTCCATTTCGGCCAGGTAAGTGTGTATTGAAGCATGGTGAACCGGTGGAACAATATCGAAAAGTGTTTTCTCAAGTAACTCAGCGGGTGTATAACCCAAGAGCTCTGCACCCGCAGTGTTGATACTGATAAATGCCCCGGTCATATCATGGGTACACATTAATCCCTGCGAATTCTCGAAGAAGGACCTGAATTTACTTTCACTGGCCCTCACTTCCTGCTCCTTGATTTTTTCAGAAGTAACATCACGACCAATGGCGAAAAGATAACCACTTTGTGGCTCTGGGGTAGCTACCCATTGAATGATCTTATACGAACCGTCTCTGGCGCGGAAACGATTGCTGAAGTTGATCGTTATCTCACCTGCCGCCAGTTTACGGATCTCATTTTCTGTAATGGCTATATCATCCGGATGAATGAATTCAAAAAAACTACTGCTTAGAAAAATGGCTTCCGGCCAGCCCAATATTTTTTCAAATGCGGGGTTAATTCTTTTAAAATAACCATCTGTAGCTGCCACCCCAATCATATCATTCGACATGGTAAAGAGCTTCTCAAAATTCTCGAGCTCTTCCCGCTGGCGTTTTTCTGTGATCAGCGACATGACTTCTTTGGCCAGTAAAGCCAGTGATTCCTGCTGGTTGGCACTTAGTTTTCTCGGAACACGGTCTATTACGCAAAGGGTTCCCAGCGCAAAACCTTTATGATCGATCAGCGGGTAACCCGCATAAAACCGGATACTGGGCTCACCGGTAACCAGTGGATTGTTCTTAAAACGGTCGTCCCGGGCAGCATCTTCTACCTCGAACAGGGATGGCTGCAGTATGGCATAACGGCAAAATGCCTGCTCGCGGGGAGTTTGGGTAATGGAGAGCCCTTGTTTGGATTTGAACCATTGCCGGTCTTCATCAATTAATGTAACCAGTGAGATGGGTACGTCGCAGATCAGCGAAGCCAGTTTGGTAAGGCGGTCATAGGCTTCTTCACCAAGGGTATCCAGTATATGATACGCTTTTAATGCCTCCAGTCTCGCATTTTCATTTATAGGCTGAATGTCATCTCGCATTGGCTGGATATCAATAGGATTTGAGTTATGTTATCCTATTTTGCCGATGGCATAGCAGGATAATGGATTCTGAAACAAGATACAGAATTATTGAAAACAGGATTGTCAAAAAAAAAGACAATTGCTTCCTTTTATGGCTACAAACAGCTCTCCCCGACCCTCAATTCTGCCAAACCAAACAATTTGCGTAGCTTACCCTGCTGTTGGATGCAAAAACAGCCTTTGGGGAGAGTTATCCAGCCATTAATCCTACTATTTTGAAGCAAGGCAATTTTGAATATATCAACAAACACAAAAGCCGCAGTTCTGTAGACCCCAAACAACGGATCACGTACAGCTTTCATAACAAAGAATATACCATTATTGGCCAGGTAGAAGAAGAAGGTAACCTGGTCTGTATTTACGAATACCGCGGCAAATATATCGGCACCGAATTCCTGATCTCTTTCTCTAAAAATTCTGTTTCGTACAGATTGATCAATGTAGATGAAATAGGCAATGAACCCGTACAATAATGTATATGGCCTGCAGGGTCAGGATCCGGGCTGTATCTTTTTCACATACGCAGCATTCTCCCGGAACATTTGTAAACCGGAAGCGGTAGACAGATAAGGCAAATGGTACCTGCGATGATTCTGCATACTGATCTCTAACAGGATATGCCAATGCCGGATAATTTCTTTCCAGGCAAAAAATACAGAATGACGGGGATCATACATATGCGTAGGTTCACTGCCAGCACCGTTTAATTCTATAATGGAAAAATGTTTCCCTTCCTTCAGCTCTTCCCAGCTCCGGTAACGGATATCCAGGCGGCCAAAATAAAAACCGGGCACCTGTTTACAAATCTCATCAATCATAGAAACAAGCTTCCCATCCGCCCGGTCACTGTCATCCAGGAACAAGGCTCCGCGGGCATGGTTACCATAAGGAACCAATACTTTTTTTTCGCCGGCAGGTACTACTTCGGCCAATAAATGCTGCATGGTTTGTTCCAGCATGGGCAACTGTAGTATGTACCGGGGATCACGCAGCAGCAGTTCCCTTGTCGGTGTTTTTCCATCACCTGTTACTGCCAGGAATTCTTTTTTCACGATGCCGGAAATATGACCCGAAGATTTATCAGGGTAACGGTAATAAAAGATCCCGATCTCATTTTCATAAGGCACATATTCCTGCACCAGAAAATCAACCTGGCTTTCCTGTGCATACAGTAATGCTTCTTTTTCATCAGCCAATCTGGCCACAGCCAGGCCACGCATACCAATGTCGGGTTTGGCAATCAAAGGAAAAGCAAAACCTGCCGCCCGTATCTGCTCGATCATCTGTTCAACCGGGGTACCGGCTGTAAATAACATTGTCTGGGGATAATACCGCTCAGGAATCAAATCATAGATCTCCTTTTTGCTTTCCATCAGAAACCCGCCGTTTTTGATGCTGGGGTTGGCTGTATTAAAAAAGAAAAAAGAACGGGCCCGGGCACAAAGTACAAACCAGTAAAGGTAAATGGGGCCATACAACATATTGAACGACCAGTACTCCCAGTGCAGTAATTTGATCAAAAAGGGATGATTCAGGATTTTTTTCATCTGCAGATTTCGTTACGAAGAAACGGATTGTAGCGTAAATGGAAGCAGTGACTGGTTGTTACGATTTGCCAACAGATCAAAGTAAGTCATCTTGCCCGTCAGTGGATGAATTTCCATACTCGTAATACTTACTGTAAGCATCTGGTTATCACGGTTCATCCGGATATCATTGACGGGATCACCATCGCCGGCAAAACGATGAAAAAGCAGGATATCTTCCATAGATGGAGCGGGATACTGTTTCAGCCATTCCGCAAACCAGTATTTGCGTTTTGCGATAACGGCAGGTTCGTATAAGGTTACGGATGACCAGATATGCGGCTGCTCCTGCGATAGCACGCGGGTATGTTTGCGGGAACCATCCCAGCAACATTCATAGAGATTTGTCTGGGATAATAAAACAAGGGTAAAAGGCTGAATCCCGAACAGATCTGTCGTGAGAAAACTATCCAAGGGACTTTCTGCCGATAATATCTCTATAAAGATCAGTCCCCGGCTCTTTCGGTACGGTGGGGTTTCAACATGTTTGATAAAACCACCATTTAACAGCACGGCAGCATTCCCGCTTTCGTTGATCCCTATCCAGCTGCCACCTGCATCTCCATCTCTGGGAAACAGGAGTTTCTTTCCATTAACCACATAGGTTTGCGGGAGCAAGGCAGGCAGGCGGATATTTTTTTCATCGCGGTTAGATGTGATATAATACCCATTATTCGCAGGCAAAAAACTTACTGTGCACATGAGGCCCTGTATTTGAGTGTAGAAGAAGCTACCCCGAACCCATCGGGTAACACCAGTTCCGATACTTCTGCTACCGCTACCCTGATCAGTGCCATATGATGCACCGTGTGTTCCAGGTTATACAACAGTTCCCGGTAATAGTTGGTAGAAATCGTAATGGTTGCTTCTGAAGAACTATCCCCCGAAAACGCCAGCAAGAGCGAAGTATCTGCTTTTCCTATCCGGCCGTACAGATTTTGTAAGAGGTCTGCAGCCATGGCTTTATCGGTTTCGATCTGTATATCTCTTTTCCGCTTTTCATAATTTACCACACCATGGGCATAGCCCATTTCCAGACAAAGAAACAGTTCGATCACATGCCGTACATGCTGGCCGATAGTGGCCCCGGACAGTCGCTGACTCGCTTGCCTGTATTGTGATGAAGATATCTTTGCGAGTACATCCTGCAACTGAACGAATACATGACCAATCGCTTCCTGTATAAGCATAACAAAATTAATTTTGTACTTGTATAAGTGAACCGGTATCAACGCATACATTACACTGAATAGGCCGGTTTAAATTACTATTTGTTCCAGATATTTATTCAGCTACCGGAACTATTTTCCTAACAAAAAGAACAAGGGGGTACCGGGCCGTTTGCGGTACAGCAGCACCAATAACAGGCAGGCCATAAAAACCACACAGGCATAGATAAAAAGCAAACCACCATCACCCATCACTTCAATACCTAATTGGGTAAGATGCGAAAAAAGAGCGCCAGCCATTAATCCCATTCCTAGTAACGCCCCCCAGGCCGTTGTACGATGATACAGGATCAATACCGATGCCAGTAACTCCATTACACCAATACCGATCCGTCCCCAGGGCTCCATGTGAAGGGTGGTGAATATATAGACCGACTCTTCCGAAGCGGTAAATTTAAAATAGAGTGTCTGCAGCATAATAACAGCAGCCAGCAGACGAAGTATCCAGACAAGTACCGCAGATTTTTTTGTCATAGCCATCAATTAAAGGATCAACGATTGAGGCGTTGCCAGTTGGCATCTGCCTGTTTTTTTAAATTTGATTCATTCCTGTTCCAGTCATTCAGTGTGTTGTTAAAAAACTTGTTATAGAACAGATACAGTTTATGTTGAATGATTTTGAATGTTCCGGGATCCACTGGTACTTTTTCGCCCTTGGCCCCCATGGCATAAGCACACCAGCCGCCATAGGCTGGTTCGTAGGTTGCCGGTGCCTGTTTAAAAGCCTCCTTGTTTTCCAGCGTGGCAAAATAGTAGGTGATTCCTTCATATAATGCAGCCAGTTCTTTTTTTCCTTTTACGGCTTTGTTCTGCGTAAAATAAGCCACAGGGTCGTAGCCCTGAATAGCAACCCCTTCTTCCAGGTTATTGTGCTTTTTCCGTAAGGCAACTGCGTCCTGCGCCTGCAGTCCTGATAGTAAGCACAGAACAGATACGATCAAGAGCAAAAATCGGTTCATGGTTTTCATAATTTTTAATAGTTACGATGTTATACCGGAATGAAGACGAGTGAATTGCGTTTTCCTTACCGGACCATCTATTTTTTTATTTTCCGGTATAATGGCTACCGGCTGTAAGGAAACTTTCCATGCCGCGTCACTATCCGGGTAACTATATTTTTCCAAGAAAACCAATTGTATGCAAAAGATCTTTCTTGCGGTATGCCTTTTGTTCAGCATGGCAGCTACTGCACAAAACAGTCCTAAAGGGTTGGCACTCAACGAGCTAGCCCCTGATTTCAGTTCCTCAGATCAATATGGAAAAACCATTTCTCTCAGCAATGAGTTAAAGAAAGGGTCAGTTGTATTGGTTTTTTACCGCGGCCAATGGTGCCCTTATTGCAACAAGGCACTGAAGCAACTGGAAGATTCCTTATCATTCATTAAAGAGAAGGGGGCATCTGTTATTACCATCACACCTGAAAAACCGGCTTACATCAACCAAACCATCAGTAAAACCAAAGCCAGCTATTCCATCCTGCATGATGAGGGACTGTTGATCATGAAAAAATATGACGTAGCCTTTCAGGTTGATGAGAAGACCATTGAGGCCTATAAAAAATACGGCATCCATTTTAACGAAGTGAATGGGGAAGCCAATGGAGCTAATTTACCCGTGCCGGCCGTGTACGTAATCAACAAACAGGGTAAGATCGTGTACCGCTATTTTGACAAAGATTACCGGAAACGTTCCTCCGTCAGGGATATAGTGGCACATTTATAATCTCAGCCGTTGCTGACCACCCTACGATGGAAATTGATCTGCCCCAGATGATAGTTGAGATGCGCCAGTGTATGTACCAGGTAATAACCGGTGGTCATGGTGTAATCAAATACTTTTTCAGGGTAGTCAGTTTCCATTGTTTCTGCAGACAGTGAGCGGATGGTTTTGGTAACGAGCGTCGCGGTATGATCCAGACTAAGAATCATATCTGCTCTCGGAACATGTTTACTGCTGAATTCTACGGGCCGGTTTCGCACATACCCGCTGCCTCCCAGTACGGCACCAATATAATGCTGCAGATTACCCAGCAGATGCAGGCATAAGTTACCCCCTGAATTGGAAGTACCCGGCGCTACCTGCCATAACAGTTCTTCATTTTCATATAAACTGATCTCAGCTTTCAGTTTCAGTATATCGCGCTCGTATAACTGGGCGAGGTTTTCTGTGAGCATAGTTATTTTTTATCAGGCGTTATTATACACTTTATACACAGCCTCACGCAAAGGCGCTCCGGCGTCAGACACAATAAATTCGAGTATGGCCGCCAACGCTTCCGGTTTTACCCAGCTATCCGGGTTTACATCCGGCATCGATTTACGGTTTAATGCCGTATCCAGCGTAGAAGGAGCCACCACCGTGGCGGTTACGTTTTTTCCTTTGGCTTCTTCGTTCATATAATCGGCTAATGTAAACAGGAGAGATTTACTTAACCCATACGCCACCAGATTCTTACCAGCAGAAGGCTCCAGTGCGGGGCGGGCTCCTATAAACACCAATCTGCCCTGCCCCTTTGCCAGCATATGCTGAAACAATGGCCGGGCCACATGGTAAGCGGTTTTGAAATTAAGCGATACCTGCTGATCAATGTCGGCAGAAGAAGTATCCGCAACAGACCCCATGGCAAATCCACCCACCAAAAGTAAAGCGGCATCGATAGTGTGGTATTTAGCGACCACGGCTGCCACAAAATTCGCTGCGGTTGTCTCATCAGCCAGATTCACCACATGTACATCCAGTTGTGGCGCAACTGCCAGCTCCGTTTTCATGGTTTCATTGGCAACAGTGGCAATTACCAGGTATTCTTTATCAAGAAAAAAACGGGTAACAGCTGTACCGAGATTTCCATTGGCTCCGGTAATGATAACAGTTTTCATGGGCAAAAAGGATTATGCTATGAAAGGAACAGGGACTGGTAAATTACTCATTTTTCAGGAAGATATCTGTTTGTTAAGAACTAGTTAACAGCTATATCTGCTTAAAATTACGCCTTGCAACAGAAAAATAAAACGGTTCTTTGTACTTTGAATCTATTTTTGAAAGACAATATTACGCGGATGAAACAGGTTTCTTTACGTTTACTGGCCTTATTGTTTACTATACTGCTGGCACAGACAGGAAAAACACAACTGATCGATTCCATGATGGCGGTATACGCCGAACAGTATCCTACCGAAAAAATACATATCCATTTCGACAAAAGCATTTACAACAAAGAAGAAACCATCTTTTACAAAATTTATCTCTTATCAGGCACAGAACTGAGCAACCTGAGTAAGAACATGTATGTAGAGTGGTATGATACCACGGGTAAGATGATCAAACAAACAGTGGCACCGCTGTTTCAATCAACCGCCAAAGGTTCTTTCGAATTACCTGCTGATTATACCGGCAATTTTATCCGCATCAAAGCATTTACCCGCTGGATGCTGAATGACGATCCTGCTTTCCGGTACGAAAAAGATATTACGCTCAACATCAGTGCCACCCCTGTCCCCAGAAAACCGGTTGTGTATAAAACCAAAGTGGAGACTTTTCCCGAAGGCGGGTTTCTCGTTAGTGGATTAACCACCCGTATCGCATTCAAAGCCACCAACCAGTTTGGTAATCCGGTTTATGTGAAAGGTGTATTGGTGAATGATAAAAATAAAGTACTGGATACCATCAAAGCCAGGCATGATGGTATGGGTAGCTTTTTTTTACTGCCTGTACCACAGGAGAATTACAAGATCAACTGGACAGACGAATACGGTAAAACCGGCAGTACGCCCATACCGGTTACCAAAACACAGGGGGCCAGACTTACTATCAGAACCACCAACGAAAAAGCATTGGTGCAGGTAGAAAGAACCGCGGTAGTGCCCGAAAATTTTAAACGGATGAACCTCCTCGTTCACATGAACCAGGTACTGATGTATAAAGTAAGCATGAATGCCTCGGAGAAATTATTATTGAATGCAGAAGTGCCGATTGATGAACTGGCTACCGGTTTATTGCAGTTCTCTTTATTCACTTCTGACTGGATACCTGTTGCAGAAAGAGTGATTTTTGTGAACAACCGTTTACACGAATTCAATACCAAACTGAATACGGCACTGGTTAGTCTTGACAAACGGGGCAAAAACGTATACGAGATCTTTGTATCAGATACGGCCAGCACCAATCTATCGGTATCCATCACCGATGCAAGTATCGGCGAGCCGGATGAGCGTACCATTTTTTCGGATTTGTTACTCAGCAGCGAGATCAAGGGTAAGATTCATAATCCCGGCTATTACCTCAGCAGTGATGCGGATAGTGTAACAGCCAACCTGGATCTCGTAATGCTCACCAATGGCTGGCGCAGGTTTGACTGGGATAAGATCAAAGCCGCTGTTACACCTACCCAACAATACCCGGTAGAAACAGATTTTATGAAAATTACCGGTAAAGTATTTGGCGATAAATCCGTGATTGCCGGAAAACCGCTTTTGCTGAACCTGATTGTTACAGGTAAGGACAGCAGCCGGAACTTTTTGTTTCTGCCCGTAGACAGGGACGGTAATTTTGAACAGAAAGGCGCTTTTTTTTACGATACGGCCCGCATTTTTTACAGCTTTAACGGTAATGATAAACTCACCGATCTGACACAGGTGAAATTTGAAAATGGTTTGTTACGTTATACACCCAAATCCATCCAGTATGGCGATACTTATCGCCCGCTGCGCTACAGCGACAGTATCGCGAAAGCCAGGCTGAATTATTTTCTGAATGAACAGGAGTTATTGAAAAAAAGGATGGCTACTACCACGCTGCAGGAAGTAATTGTAAAAGCCAGGGCCAAAACCAAGGAGCAGCAACTGGATGAAAGATATGCACGTGGACTGTTTTCGGGTGGTGATGCATATTCCTTTGATTTAACAGAAGACATCGGTATCGGCGGTGCTATGGACATCTTATCCTACCTGCAGGGAAAAGTACCTGGATTAATGATCAGCGGATCCGGTGCCAATATGAGTCTGAGCTGGCGTGGTGCTACACCCGATCTGTATCTGAACGAAATGGTATCTGCTATAGATATGGTACAAACCGTCAATATCCGCGATATTGCCATGATCAAAGTATTCCGTCCACCTTTCTTTGGTTCTTTCGGAGGCGGCAGCGGCGGTGCCATTGCCATCTATACCAAAAAAGGCAATGACGCAAAATCCAATGCACCTAACAGTAAGGGACTGGAGAATACCATACTTGGAGGTTATTCCCGTTTCAAGGAATTCTATAATCCTTCCTACGAAAAAGCCAGCGATAATTTTGAAACAGATAACCGCACTACTTTGTACTGGAACCCCTACCTCATCACCAACAAAAAAAATCCCAGGGTAAAATTCCAGTTTTACAACAATGATGTAAGTAAAAAATTGCTGCTGGTGCTGGAAGGGGTTAATTCAGACGGCAAAATGACTCGGGTGGTGAAACTCTTAGAGTAAACACCAAACAATCACTGTTGTCTGGTAAAACCTGTTTGTATTAGTTGAAAAAATTATCACAACAAGCATTTTAAAAAGCTGACTATCTCTGTGTTCCTCTGTTGCTCTGCGACCTCTGTGTTAAAAAAAAGACAGATATCATCAGGCAATCGGAATAAAGTATTTTTTCAACACTGAGACCTCAGAGATCTGGAGTTACACAGCGTAAGCAGCTGTTTTCAGCGTACAACAATGACTATACAATCCCCATCTGTTTCATCAGGTACGTCGCATTTTTGCTTTGCGCGATCCCATTCCGCTTCCTGAAATCGAAATGGAGTCCGGTTTCGGTTACTTCGCTTTCAAAACAGAAATTTTCTACCATGCCCGGGTATTCTGTGGCCAGTATACCTAATTCGATATCATGGGTAGCAATCAGTGTAAGACAGTTCTGCTGTACTATTTTTTTGATCAACAGTGCCGTACCATCATGTTTATCGGTAGAGTTGGTGCCACGCATCACTTCATCCAGCAAAACCAATGCAGGCTCCGGCACCGCAAGAGATTGTATGATGGTTTGCAGGCATTTTAATTCAGCATAGAAATAAGAAGTGCTTTCCTCGAGCGAATCGATGTGGTGAAAAGAAGTTAAGATCCTGACCGGACGGCAGCTGAAACTTTGGGCAAATACCGGTGCCCCTGACTGTGCCAGGACCATGTTTAATCCTACTGCCCGTAGAAAAGTACTTTTACCCGACATATTGGAACCTGTAATCAGGTGTAATCTTGCCGGCTCCCCAATAGAAAAATCATTGCACACCGCCGTATCTGTTTTCATCAGTGGATGGCCGAGACCGGTAGCGTTAATCATTAACTGATCCGTAACAATTTCCGGAAATACGAACGAGGGATGATTGTACTGAAAATTAGCAATGGAGTTCAGCATTTCCATTTCTCCCATGGCATCAAACCAATCTTTAAATGCAGATTGATAACGCTTATTCCATTGCAGGTAGGCAAGGGCACAGATCAGATCGGATAAAAAAAGACCGTTCACAAAAAACGAAAACAGGCTCAGGCGCAGATCAAATACCCCGGTTAAACGGGCCAGCTTACGGAAAGCGCCGGCCGCTTCCGCCAGTCTTTGTTGCTTTTGCTGCAGGCCGGGATGTTCCAGCCGGGCCGCACAGATCCAATCAAAACAAACGGCATATTGGGTAAAGAGATAACTCTTTTTAGAGATATGGTTATACAGCAGGGAAATTTTACCGAACACCAATGATAACAATAACAATCCCGATACGGTAAACAATAGTAACCAGTTGTACTGATCAACCCAGATCGAATAACCGATAAGTATTACGCCAGCCATGGGCCAGATCCAGGCTAATTGTTTCCAAGGACTTTGCTGTAATGCTTTGCCTGCCTTTTCGGGTAAACCTGCCATCATTTGCGGTAAGGCCTCTTCCTCCTTTAGCAGAAGTGTATGGGCCAATAGCGTTTGTCTGAAATGGATTTTGTCCGATAGTTCCTTTACACTGGCCTGTTGTTCTTCGATCTGCTGTTTGTTCAGCGAGGGCATCAGTAGTGCGGCAGCCAGCTTTTGTTTACCCGGCTTACTGCCGGTACGGTTCAGCACGTGGTAGAGAGAATTCTTTCCGAAAATAGTCAGGTCGTTCGCAAAACCCTGTGAACGCAGTACCTCTGTTCCATCTTCGAAACAAGACGACTTACCATCGGCAATACCTATCTCATTCTCGTTGATCAGGATCAGCTGCTGTTGAAAAGCGATCCGCTGTTTTAACACAGCTGCCCGCGATACCCAGAATAGAAACACAGCTATGCAAAGCAATGCATACCCTAATGCAAAACCTTCGAAACGTTGGCGGAAAGCGGTATATACAAACCAGGCAAATAGTAAAAAAAAGACCAGCCTGAGTAAACTGTTCAGAGAAAGTTGTTTTGTGAGGGATTTCTTTGCTGCCCTATACCGGTCCGCTCTCTCCTGGTAAACACGCAGTAATGAATCACTCATATGGTTACTATTGACGTTCCGTTAGCAATGGTAACCATATAGGATTTGGGGATCCGGCCAAAACTAACTTCATATGATTCTTCTACCTCTTTTATCAACGCTTCTACTGCATCTTTTTGCACAAGATTAATGGTACAACCCCCAAATCCACCACCCATCATTCTGGCTCCCAATACTGCTGGGCGGTTTCGCACCAGATCCACCAGTGTATCTGCTTCTGGGCAACTTACTGCATATAACCGGCTTAGGCCATCATGCGTAGCAAACATTTTCTGTCCGAAAGCAATCAGGTCATTGTTTATCAGGTCATCGCAGGCTTCCTGTAAACGGTTGATCTCTTCTACCACAAACCGGCAGCGGTTATATACAATGGGGTCTCCACCCTGTAAACATTCGTTCACCATATAGGGTGCTGCATCGCGCAGGCTCTGTACCTGCGGATAGGTTTTCTGTATCATGCGTACACCTGCTTCACACTCTTCTCTGCGCAGATTATATTCCGAAGAAGCCAGCGAATGTTTTACACCGGTATCAAACAGAACAATCCTGTACGCATCGGTAGCAAATGGCATGTACGCAAAATCCAGCGAACGGCAATCCAGGCGGATCACATGCCCCTCCTTGCCAAATATGCTGGCAAAGGGATCCATGATCCCACATTGTAATCCTACGAATTCATTCTCTGCTTTTTGTGCTGTCTGTACCATGGTCAGCCGCGCCAGCTGCAGGCCGAACAATTCATTCAAAGCAAATACAGTGGCGCATTCCACTGCTGCAGAAGAAGAGAGGCCCGCTCCCAGTGGAACATCGCCCATCACTACAGCTGAAAATCCGCTGATCACATGCCCGGCTTTTTGCAATTGCTGCACTACCCCAAGCATAAAATCGGGCCATTGCTGGCCAGACTTGTTTAGCGCATGAAGGTTTCCTGTATAAAACTGATCAAGATCAGCCGCATACAGCAGAATCTGATCATCATCTCTTTTATTGATAGCGATATAAATGGCTTTATCAATAGCGGCGGGCAATACAAAGCCCAGATTATAATCTGTATGCTCTCCAATGAGGTTGATCCTGCCGGGAGAACGTACAATTAACGCGGGATCACCAAACTGTTGCTGGTAAATTTCCCGAACCCGGGAAGAAATCGGAACGATAGCTTGCATGTAGGCTGTTAGTTATTTTATTCTCACTGTTCAGAAACAGATCATAATTCAGTTTCAAAATGCATTTCAGGTATGATCACTTCTTTGAATCCCTTGCGAACCAGCCTGCGTGCAAAATCCTGCTGCACATCATACTCACCATGCACCAGAAACAGGCTTCTTACAAGGGCAGGATCCTGGCAGGCCAGAAACTGGCAAAGATCATCATAATCGCCATGGGCACTCATGCTGCGCATCTGCCCTACTTCTGCGATCACCGGATACATTTCTCCGAAGATCTTCACTTCTTTGGCCCCATTCATCAAACGCCCTCCCAGCGAGTGCGGTTCGCAATAACCCACCAGCAGAATCGTATTCCGCTCATCATGGATATTGTTCATGATATGGTGTTTCACCCGCCCCGCATCAGCCATACCACTGGCCGATATGATCACACAGGGTTGTGGCAGGTTATTCAGGTTCTTACTTTCCTCTACTGTTTTGATAAAATTGAGTCCTGCAAAATCAAAAGGATCCGCATCATCCTGCATAATCTTTCTGATGCGTTTATTAAAATACTGCGGATAGTTCTTTAACAGACTGGTGGCTTCCCGGCTTAACGGACTATCCACATAATAAGGCACAGCCGGCAGGCGGTGCTCCAGTTCCAGCTGGTTCAGGGCATATAGTAACTCCTGTGTTCTTCCCACACTGAAAGCAGGAATAATCAGTTTTCCTTTTTTTTCAATACAGGTTTTATGGATCCAGTCGTGCATCGCATCCACTGTACCATGTACTTCATCATGCAGTTTATTCCCGTAAGTGCTTTCCAGCAAAATATAATCAGCCTGTGGAAAAATATCGGGCGAGCGGAGGATGGCATCATTGTAACGCCCCACATCTCCACTGAAACTAATACAAGTCGTATCTCCTCCTTCTATGATCCGCAGATGAACCGCTGCACTGCCAATGATATGTCCCGCATCGGTAAACATCACTTCAATGCTTTCATCAATGCGAGTCCACATATTATAATTCACCGTTTGAAACTGCTCCAGCGCCTGCGCCGCGTCTTCCAGATCGTACAAAGGTTCATAAGGTGGCAGCCCTTGTTTGGCCCTACGCTTATTGATGAACCGGGTATCATCTCTCTGAATCTGCGCAGAATCTTCGAGTAAAATACCGGCCAGCTCTTTGGTTGCGGGCGTAGCATAAATAGGTCCTTTAAACCCATGTTTTACCAGGTGCGGCACCTGCCCGCAATGATCGATATGCGCATGCGATAAAACCAGGTAATCGATCAGTGCCGGATCAAAACCAAAATCTTCATTCATAGGGCCGGTATCCTTACCCAGTCCCTGAAAAAGACCACAATCCAGCAATAGTTTTTTTCCATTCTTCAGTGTGATCAGATGTTTGGAGCCGGTTACCGTTCTGGCTGCCCCGTGAAATCCTATTTTCATAATACCTCCACTTCCCTGCGTCTGTAATGCGGTTATGCATTACTGCCGGGTTTTATCTAATGAGTAAAAACAACACCCGTTTATTTCCTCAACGGGCGGAATTCGATTTCGCTTTAAAACTCCAGGTGATCAGGAATTCCGACACCTGTTCTCCCGCCTTATTCCTTCCTACAGAACGGCAGGTAATGGTTTTGCCTTCGCCGCTGGCAATGGACGCTTCAATCACTGCATCAATCGCATCGCCGTCTTCACAGGTAAAGGCAATGAGGTCGGTTGCTCTTTTGAAAAATTTGGCTTCCAGTCCTACCACCAGCATACTCACTGCCGGCTTACGCTGGTATACCTGTCCTGAAGCCAGTAAGCCCGTACTCATTTCTGCCGCCATAGACTGCACCGCAAAATACATGGAACGGAAAGGGTTTTGTGTGAACCATTTATAGCGTACCGTAACCACTGCCCTGTGTTCGTCAAATTCTCTGATGCGCAAACCCGCGAAAAAGGCCGAGGGTAATTTCTGCAACATAAACAGCCGGAATTTTACCGGGTTATTAATCTGTTGACGAAAAGAAGCAAATGCCGGGTTCATGTATCGCTGACAGTTTGGTGAAATAAACAGACCTACAGGCAACAAAGTGCCATACCTACCTAAATGTACCAAGTAGCTGCTTGAGTAAAAAATTTAATACAGGAGTGTTGTTACAACAGTAGGGCAGCCAATGCATAATCGGCCAGCAGAATCAGGATACAGCTCACCACCACCGCACTGGTACTGGCCCGGCCAATCTCCAGCGAACCGCCTTTCACATTGTATCCGAAATAGGCAGGGATACTGCTCAGGATAAACGCAAACGTATAGGATTTGTATAAGGCAAAATTGATATTATACAGGTTCAGGTTCTGTCGCAGACCAATATCATAAATATCCGTTGCCAGAATGCCCGACAAAGAACCGGCAAAACGTCCGCCCCAGATCCCCAATACCGCAGAGATCACTATCAAACAGGGAATCACCACCAGTGACCCCAGAATTTTGGGGAGTATCAGGTAGCTTTTGGTATTAATGCCCATGATCTCCAGTGCATCTATCTGCTCGCTGATGCGCATATTACCCAGCTCACTCGCAATTTTACTGCCTACCACACCCGCCAGTACAATACTCACTACCGTAGGCGATAATTCGAGGATCATACTATCCCGTACAATCTGGGCAATGGTAGAAGCCGGCACCAGCGGACTCACCAGCTGATATGCCGTCTGAATCGTGGTTACAGCACCCAGGAACAGCGAAATGATCACCACAATCGGCAACGCACCCACTCCTATCTCCACACACTGGTGCATGAACTCTTTCCAGTACATACGCCAGTTCTCTGGCTTGGTAAACATCCCTTTGAGCATCAGGAGATAGGTACCGAAATGGGTGAAAAAAGACATCTTTTGAGAATTAAAAATTAAAAATTAAAAATTAAAAATTGAACATCCGGCAATCAACCTCTAATTGTTAATTGCTCATTGTTAATTGTTAATTCCTTTATTTTTTTCGCTTCTTGAGGCGTTTCCACCAGGCGCTTCTTTGTACAACATCGTCTGTATTGATGCGGCATTTCAGCTGGGCATCTACTACGGCTACCAGGGCCATGTTAATGATGCTGCGCACCGTGCTGCCTAATTGTAATACGTGAACTGGCTTTTTCAGTCCGAGTAATATCGGGCCAATAGCGTCTGCGCCACCCACTTCTTTCAGCAGGTTGTAAGTTACGTTACCCGATGTTAAATTAGGGAACATCAGCACATTCACATCTTCATCCACCAGCTCGCTGAAAGGATAATTATCACGCAGGATCTCTTTGTTAAAAGCCAGACTACCCTGCATTTCCCCATCCACAATTAATTGGGGATTGCGCTGCTTCAGTATTTTGGTAGCTTCTGCCACCAGCCGTGCTTCGGGCGAATCGCTGCTGCCGAAATTACTATAGCTCAGCATGGCAATACGGGGCACGAGGTTAAAGTTGCGCACTTCCTTGGCCACCATCATGGTAATATCGGCCAGCTCTTCTGCGGTAGGGTTAAAGTTCACCGTGGTATCTGCCAGGAACAAAGGTCCTTTTTTGGTCAGTAGCAGGTACATACCGGCAATCTTCTTCACGCCCTCTTCCGTACCAATGATCTGCAGGGCCGGACGAATCGCTTCTGCATAGTTTTTGGTCAACCCCGATAACATGGCATCGGCATCACCCGTTTCCACCATCATACAACCAAAATGGTTGCGGTCTTTCATGATTTTCAGGCTCTCATATTTGTTGATACCCCGGCGATGGCGTTTCTGAAAAAATAACTCACTGTAAAACTCCCGCTTCGATTCCATCTCATCACTTCGGGGGTCAATGATCGGAATATCGGTCAGGTCAATATTATTCTCTTCCGCAATCCGGTTAATTTTCGTTGGATCTCCCAGCAGAATCGGATACGCAATACCATCATCATACAAAATGCTGGCAGCTTTTAAAATCTTCTGGTTATCGGCCTCAGCAAATACCAGTCGCTTCGGATCCCTGCGGGCTTTGTTCCCTATCACACGGATCAACTGGTTATCCAGTCCCAAACGTTTGTTCAGTTCCAGTGTATATGCCTCCCAGTTGGTTATCGTTTTCTGCGCCACCCCACTTTCTACAGCAGCTTTGGCCACAGCGGGGGCCACGGTAGAGAGCAGTCTGGGATCCAGCGGTTTCGGAATAATGTATTCCGGACCAAAAGCCATATTGTGCTGGTTATACGCCATGTTTACAATATCGGGTACCGGCGATTTGGCCAGATCGGCCAGGGCTTTTACAGCAGCCAGCTTCATAGCTTCATTAATCTGCTTGGCACGCACATCCAATGCGCCGCGGAAAATATAAGGGAAGCCCAATACATTGTTTACCTGGTTGGGATAATCCGTTCTGCCGGTAGCCATGATTATATCTTTCCGTACAGCCGTGGCATCTTCATACGTAATCTCCGGATCGGGATTGGCCATCGCAAACACGATGGGATTTTTGGCCATGCTCTTCACCATCTCCTGCGTTACCACATTACCTACGCTCAATCCAAGGAATACATCCGCATCTTTCATAGCAGACTGTAAGGTCCAGTCGCTTTTTTTAACGGCAAACTGGGCTCTGATGGGGCCTAGATCGGTTCTGCCAAGGTGTAATACACCATCTTTATCAAACAGGATAAAATTCTCGTAACGGGCACCCAGTGCTACGTATAACTGTATACAGGCCATAGCAGCCGCACCGGCACCATTGATCACAAACTTTACTTTCTCAATTTTCTTTTTCTGCAGTTCCAGCGCATTCAGCAAAGCGGCACTGCTGATGATGGCGGTACCATGCTGGTCATCGTGCATCACCGGAATATTCATCTGCTTTTTCAGCTCCTGTTCAATGTAAAAACATTCAGGTGCTTTAATGTCTTCCAGATTAATACCGCCAAACGTAGGCTCCAGCGATTTTACGATCTGTACAAACTTCTCCGGATCCTTTTCGTTGATCTCAATATCAAACACATCTATATCGGCAAAGATCTTGAACAATACCCCCTTTCCTTCCATCACGGGTTTGCTGGCTTCCGGACCAATATCGCCCAATCCCAGTACCGCGGTACCATTGGTAATTACGGCTACCAGGTTACCCTTGGCCGTGTATTTGTATACATCTTCGGGATTGGCGGCGATCTCTTTACAGGGTTCGGCCACGCCCGGACTATACGCCAGTGAAAGGTCTCTTTGTGTTTTGGCTTCTTTGGTGGGAACTACCTCGATTTTTCCGGGGCGTCCGCTGGAATGGTATTCCAGGGCCTGCTCCCTTCTCAGGTCTGTATGTTTGGCCATAGCTTTTTTTTAGGTTACCGGCAACACCGCCCTGATCAGCTGGGGTTGTGTCACTCACTGCAGGGTCCGGTTCGCTATTGAACCGCCACCTTGGCTGAGGGGCAAAAATACGATTTATTCAGATGAGAGGGAGAAGGCAGTTTTAGGGCCCTTTATAACAAAACGGGGCCGTTTGCCCCGCATTTGATCTGATGGCTCGCCGGCAGATAGCTTTTTCTTAAAGTTTGTAATCAACCTTACCAACTACCACCGCTACTTTGACAGTTTTTTTTACGATTACTCATTGCCAAGACTCCCTTCTTGAGAGCGTCGTGAGCAGGTTACGTTACTAGAATAGTGCAAAGAATTATTTCCGAATAACTTACCGTTACAGTATTATCCTCGCAAAAAAATGTGCAGTAAAAGCTATTTATTCATCACTTCTCTTCCCCGGCAGTAACCCTAAGATCAGGGCTGAAGCCCACAAACAAATGAGAGAAGCCTATAACCCCATGCTAAAGCATGGGGTTATAAATGATAGGTCGTAATGTTGAAAGAATATGTCGCATTAGCAGTGTCTGTAAAGAAGAAAAGAAAACAACTTCCTACCCCCCCCATTAACCCCAGCCTTCAGGCTGGGGACACACATCACAACTCTTTCTCCGGGCTTCAGCCCTGATCTCGGGTTATTATCCACCAGCCTATCATATTGAAAGTATAAGCCACACCAACAGTATCTGTAACGAAAAAAAAAACGCTCTCTCTTATTTCATTAACCCCAGCCTTCAGGCTGGGGACACACATCACAACTCTTCCCCCGGGCTTCAGCCCTGATCTCGGGTTATTATCCACCAGCCTATCATATTGAAAGTATAAGCCACACCAACAGTATCTGTAACGAACAAAAAAAGCCCTCTCTTATTTCATTAACCCCAGCCTTCAGGCTGGGGACACACATCACAACTCTTCCCCCGGGCTTCAGCCCTGACCTCGGGTTATTATCCACCAGCCTATCATATTGGAAGCATAAGCC
>SCVK01000069.1 GCA_004297075.1 Chitinophagaceae bacterium | reverse complement strand
CAAAAGCCGGTATCCGCTCATGTCTCCCTGTACACATCTGTCTACCAGGTTATTTACTGTTATGTCCAGGCTCAATTGCAAAGGTTTGATACAGGTTTTATAATAAAGTCACCAAAAGGAACAGAATGTTGCATGCAATTGCAACGTTTTTCGGGAGGCTTAGTTACAAAAGAGGGATTCATAGCGGTTTGCTTGTTATAAAGGGTGATATAATGAGATGAATGGTGCCCGTTCCGGCAGTCCCATTTGGGATTCTGACCTACAGGAGTACGCAGGTAACCGGAAGTTGGAAAACCGCTGTAGGTAACTTTGTTAAATAATTGGGCTGAAAAACGGCTTCGCTTACCCCTTATCTTTAAATTTGCAGCGTCAAAGCTTGGACATATAAAACGAAAACTCCAAACCCCTAACCATGGCCGCCAGAACAGACCTATTTCAATCGCCCGATTATTACCAGCTGGATGAACTGCTTACGGAAGAGCATAAACTCATCCGCGAATCGGTTCGTAACTATGTGAAGAAAGAGATCTCACCCATCATCGAAGACTATGCCCAGAAAGCGGAGTTCCCGGTACAGATCGTAAAACAACTGGGTGATCTGGGTTGTTTCGGACCTACCGTGCCTGAACAGTATGGGGGGGGCGGATTGGATTATATCAGCTACGGACTCATGATGCAGGAACTGGAACGCGGCGATAGTGGTGTAAGAAGTACCGCCAGTGTACAGGGCAGCCTGGTCATGTTCCCTATTTATGCGTATGGAAATGAGGCGCAACGGAATAAATACCTCCCCAAACTGGCCAGCGGTGAATGGCTGGGTTGTTTTGGTTTAACAGAGCCCAATCACGGCAGTAACCCCGCCGGTATGTTAACTACCATCAAAGATGCCGGTGACGGTGCCAACGTAATCGTGAACGGCGCTAAAATGTGGATCAGCAATGCACCCTTTGCACAGGTGGCTGTTGTATGGGGCCGGAACGATGCAGGCGAGATCCAGGGCATCATCCTCGAACGCGGAATGGAAGGATTTTCCACACCCACCACCCATGGTAAATGGAGCCTCCGCGCCAGCGCCACCGGCGAACTGGTGTTTGATAATGTAAAAGTTCCCAAAGAAAATATCTTACCCAATGTAACCGGATTAAAAGGCCCGCTGGGCTGTTTATCCAAAGCCCGCTACGGCATTGCCTGGGGCGCACTGGGCGCAGCCATGGATTGTTATGATACGGCCCTGCGTTACAGCCAGGAACGGATCCAGTTCGACCGTCCCATCGGCGGATTTCAGCTGCAGCAGAAAAAACTGGCAGAAATGATCACGGAGATCACCAAAGGGCAATTACTGGTATGGCGCCTCGGTGTACTGATGAACGAAGGCAAAGCCACTCCGGCGCAGATCAGCATGGCCAAAAGAAACAGTTGCGAAATAGCCGCCAATATCGCCCGCGAAGCCAGGCAGATGCTGGGCGGAATGGGCATCACCGGCGAGTACAGCATCATGCGCCACATGATGAACCTGGAAAGTGTGATCACCTACGAAGGAACCCACGATATTCACCTCCTGATTACCGGAATGGATGTTACCGGGTTGAATGCCTTTAAATAAGAATGATGGAAATTACGGTGTATCAGGAGGAGCTTGAAGATAGCATGATCAACCTGATCCTGTCTATTCAGAACGGAGAATTCGGGATTCCGGTGACCATTGATGAACAACCTGATCTGAAAGCGGTCAACAGTTTTTATCAGACAGGGAAAGGTAATTTCTGGGTAGCGGTAGCAGAAGGAGAGGTTGTAGGCACAATTGGCCTCAAAGATATCGGAGAGAACAGGGCTGCATTGCGTAAGATGTTTGTTCACCCCGGCTGGCGTGGTAAACAGGCGGGTGTAGCTCAGCAGTTATTACAAACCGTATTTGATTGGGGAGAAGCAGCATCTTTAACAGATATTTACCTCGGCACCACCGATAAGTTTCTGGCAGCACACCGGTTTTATGAAAAAAATGGATTTGTCCGTATCAAGCAAACAAAATTGCCGGCAACTTTCCCTATTATGAAAGTAGATACTATTTTTTATCATTATACATTCGTGAAGTGAGTAAGTTATTCCTGATCGGCATGATGGGCACCGGTAAAACCTACTGGTGTAAAAAGCTGGCCAAAAAGCTGAAAGTGGGCGGTTATGACCTCGACTTCCTCATCGAGTCGCACGAGGAAAGAACCATTGCCGAAATCTTTGCCGAAGAAGGAGAAGCCTATTTCCGCCGTGCCGAAACCAAAATACTCCACTGGTTCAAAGAGAAAAAATCTTTTGTGCTGGCCACGGGCGGAGGCACCCCCTGCTTTCATGAAAATATGCAGTGGATGAATGAACAGGGTATCACTGTCTGGATTGATGAACCTGTAAGTGTATTGGCCGCAAGGCTGCTGCCGGAAAAAGAACATCGTCCCCTGATCAAAGACCTCTCGGAAACGGAATTGAAACAATTCCTTACAGATAAGCTGATGCAGCGTTACCCTTTTTATCACCAGGCAACCTATCATTTACAGGGCGACGCTATCAGCGATGCCGGTTTTGCCAAAATCCTCAAACAACATGCATAAAAGATTTCTGGTCATTGCGGCTATCATCGGTGCGGCTTCTGTTGTCATGGGCGCTTTCGGGGCACACTTATTAAAGGATATCGTAAGCGAAAAATCACTGGCTACTTTTGAAACAGCGGTACGTTACCAGTTTTATCATGTGTTTGCCATCGCACTCACAGGCATACTCTACCAGTCTTTTCCCAATACTACCATTGTCCGTGCCGGCTATTTCTTTATTACGGGCATCTTTTTATTCAGCGGCTCCCTGTATCTCTTAACCGTTTCGCCTCCTGAATACAGGTGGTTAGGTGCCATTACGCCTTTTGGCGGACTCTGTTTTATTACCGGCTGGCTCTTTCTCGTAGCGGGGATACGCAGGGGCAACAGCAGGGAAAGTGGAAAACTGTAAGGCCTGCGGCCAGTTTTGCACATAGGCGCCCGGCTGTATATCTGCTTGGTGGCTTAGCTTATATTTGTTTCCATGGCCAATAGTCTCAGAAAGAAAACGCCACCGCCACCCGATCCCGAAAAACTGACGGCCGATAAACCGGCAGAAGTAACCGTGACCGAAGTGGTCAGGGACGAACGTACTTCCAAAATCATGGGAGCGGTTTCTTTATTGCTTACGGTTTTCCTTTTTGTATCACTCACTTCTTATCTTTTTACCTGGCAGGAAGACCAGGATAAGGTGCACCAGTTCGGTATCAAAATCTTTGCAACAGATGACGTAAGGGTCACCAACCTGCTGGGTGTGCTGGGGGCTTATGTAGCGCATACTTTGATCTATAAAGGGTTTGGACTGGCATCTTTCCTCTTCTGTACCACTTTTTTTGTGCTCGGTGTGAATCTGCTTTTCGGTAAAAAATTATTCAGCCTGCTGCGTAACCTGAAATATGTATTGGTGGGTTTACTCGTAATGAGTATGACCCTATCCTTCGCCACCGGCACAAGCGATTTTTCCTGGGGCGGGGCAGTGGGCGAACTGTTAACAGACTGGTCGGTAAAATGGATCGGCAAAGTAGGAACGGGCGCGGCTTTGTTCCTCGCTATGTTCAGTTATTTTATCTGGCGCTTTAATCCCGTATTCACCTTGCCTGCATGGAAATTCGGTTCATCCAAAGCTGCGCAAAAAGAAATAATTCCTTTAACGGAAGATGATGAACAACCCGTGTTCCAGGAATGGAACGAAGACGGAGAGCCCGCCCACAAAGAAGCCCCGGAGGATGAGGAAGAACCCGCATTGCCCCAGAGCCAGAATAAAATGAAGCAGGAAGGGAAAGGCGTAGTGGTAATCATGCCCCAGGAGGAAGCCCTCGCCAACCCAATGAATGAGTTTGGGGTAGTGGAAAAAGAAGAAGACCTGGAAGACGAAGAACTGGAGGATGAAATAGAGGAAGAAGAAGAATTGGAAGAGGCAGCGCCTGAAGAAGAATATATCACTGTTATACAACCACAACCCACGCGGCAGGCAGCGCCCAACCTCGAATTGGAGATCAAGGAAACCCCGGCCATAGAAGAAACCGAGGCAATAGTGGCCAAACCGGGCTCACTTAATTCCAAATACGATGTTACCCTTGATCTGAAGGATTATAAATACCCATCCCTCGATCTGCTGGAGACACATGGCAGCGAAAAGATCGTACACGATCCACAGGAGCTCGAAACACACAAGAACCAGATCATTGCCACACTCAAGAACTATGATATTGCTATCCAGCGTATCGCAGCAACTGTGGGCCCCACCGTTACCCTTTACGAGATCGTACCCGCTCCGGGTGTCCGCATCAGCCGGATCAAAAACCTGGAAGATGATATTGCCCTGAGCCTTGCCGCCCTCGGCATCCGTATCATAGCACCCATCCCCGGTAAGGGAACCATCGGTATTGAAGTGCCCAATGTGCGTAAATCGGTGGTAAGCATGCGTACCCTGCTGGCTTCCGAGAAATTCCAGAACAGCAATTTCTCCCTGCCCATCGCCATCGGTAAGAAGATCGATAATGAGAACTTCATTGTAGACCTGGCCAGTATGCCGCACCTGTTAATGGCGGGTGCTACGGGGCAGGGTAAGTCGGTTGGATTGAATGCCATCCTCGTATCACTTCTCTATAAAAAACATCCTTCCCAACTCAAATTTGTACTGGTAGATCCGAAGAAAGTGGAGTTGAGCCTCTACCGGCGTATCGAAAAACATTTTCTTGCCAAATTACCCGGCGAAGAAGAGTCCATCATTACCGATACCAAAAAAGTGGTGCATACCCTCAATGCTTTATGTATTGAGATGGACAACCGCTATGACCTCCTGAAAGAAGCGCATTGCCGTAATATCAAAGAATACAACGAAAAGTTCACGGCGCGAAAACTCAATCCCGAAAAAGGGCACCAATACCTGCCCTTTATTGTATTGGTGGTGGATGAGTTTGCCGACCTGATCATGACCGCTGGCAAAGAAGTGGAAATGCCGATCGCCCGTCTGGCCCAGCTGGCCCGTGCCATTGGCATTCACCTGATCATTGCTACCCAACGACCTTCTGTGAATATCATCACGGGAACCATCAAAGCCAATTTCCCGGCCCGTATCGGGTTTAAAGTATCCAGCAAGATCGATAGCCGCACCATCCTGGATGCAGGTGGCGCCGAGCAGTTGATCGGTAAAGGGGATATGCTCGTGAGTTACAATGGCGAGATCACCCGCTTACAGTGTGCGTTCGTAGATACACCCGAAGTAGAGCGTGTCTGCGAATTCATCGGCGACCAGCGGGGATATCCGCAGGCATTCCTCTTACCGGAATATGTGGATGAGAAAGACCTGGAAGGAAAGGATTTTGATGCTTCCAACCGCGATCCGCTGTTCGAAGATGCTGCCCGCCTCATCGTACAAAGCCAGATGGGTTCTACTTCGCTTATCCAGCGCCGTATGAAACTGGGCTATAACCGGGCTGGCCGCCTCATGGACCAACTGGAAGACGCCGGGGTAGTGGGCCCTAATCAGGGAAGCAAGGCCCGTGAGGTATTATTCAAAACCGATATGGAGCTGCAGGAGTTCCTCGATTCTATGGTGTAACCTGGTTTTACCGGGTCTGAGGAACTAAAAACCGATAATTTTAAACTTCAGAGCCTTACGGGAGTCATAAACAGGTGTAAGAACTATATTTGCGCCCTCAATTGATACTGATGAATAAATTATATGCCTGCTTTCTATCCATAGTATTGTTTTCTACCCTGGCCCTTGCCCAGAACGACCCCGCTGCCAAAAAAGTACTGGATGCGGTAGGTGCCAAAGTAAAAGCCTCCAAAGGCATTTCTGCTACCTGCACGCTGAACTCTTTTACCAGCAAAGGCAAACCCAATGGTACCCAGAATATCACCCTGCAGATGAAAGGGGAGAAATACCAGCTGAAACAGGGAAAAACAGAGATCATCTGCGATGGAAGCAATGTGTACCGCTATGATGGAGAAAAAACCATCACCAAATCAGCGGTGGAAGAAGGTGCCCAGACCCTGAGTCCGCAGAAATTACTCTCCGGCGCCTACGACAAAGATTTTACTTACAAACTCGTATCCTCCAAAACGGCTTTTTACGAGATCGAAATGAAACCGATCGATAACCGTAAAAACTTCCAGCGTGTAAACCTGTTCATTGATAAGGTCAAAAACACTTTTTCCCGTGCCCGCATTCTCGACAAGAGCAACAATGTAACCGAGGTGAAAATCTCTAACCTGAACCTGAACGCAGTGGTGGCAGATAAAATGTTTGTATTCAACAAAGCGAAATATCCCAAAGATGTAGAGATCCTGGATTAAACCGCTGATAAAATTTTAACAGGCCGGACCCGCAAAGTCCGGCTTTTTTGTGTCTACACTTTGTAATTTCAGAATATGAAAGCAATCTTCATTTTTTTTGCCGTAATGGTGAACCTAACGGCAACCGCACAATTCACCGTTCGCCTCGTGGTTACCGATGTGGCCACAAAGAAGAACGATGACATTTATGTGTCGGGTAACTTCAATAACTGGAATCCCAAAGACGAAAAATTCAAACTGAAACCTTTTGGCGGAAACCGCAAAAGCCTCGTCATCAAAGACCTCGCCGCAGGCACTTATGCTTTTAAATTTACCCGCGGTGCTGCTGATAAGTTCGAAACTACCGCCGATGGCCGCGACCTGGCCGACCGGGTACTGGAAGTGAATGAAGACCTCTCGCAGGAATTCACCATCGCCGGCTGGAAAGATGATTATCCGGAAGTACCTAAAAAGTATACCGCCAGTCCGCAGGTGCGTATTATGGATACCGCTTTCCAGATCCCGCAACTTAACCGCACCCGACGGATCTGGGTGTATCTCCCTAAAGGATATGCAGGTTCTGCTAAGATCTATCCCGTATTATACCTGCAGGACGGCCAGAATCTCTTCAACGAAAAAACGGCCGCTTTTGGTGAATGGGGCGTAGATGAATGCCTCGACAGTCTGCAGCAGAGAACCGGTAAAGAATGTATCGTGGTAGGCATCGATCATGGGGGCGATAAAAGGCTCACAGAATACAATCCCTACGACCACCCACAGTTTGGCAAAGGAGAGGGGGCAGCTTACGCGGCGTTCCTGGCCAAAACACTCAAACCGTATATCGATGCAAAATACCGTACCAGAAAAGGGCCGGAAAATACCTTTGTAGCAGGCAGTAGTATGGGCGCATTGATCAGCCTGTACACAGCTATCCAGTACCCCACTGTATTCAGCACTGCGGGTCTGTTCTCTCCTTCATTGGCGCAGGCGCCGATGTTGTATACAGATGTTGAAAAGTTCACCACCGGATCTCAACCCAGGTTTTACCTGTATGCCGGTGGAAAAGAATCCGCCACCATGGTCAGCGATCTGAAGAAACTCGGCGACATCCTCCAGAAAAAACAACGATTCAATATCCGAACCGTAGTAAGTCCCCTCGGCCAGCACAACGAAGCATCCTGGCGCCAGGAATTTGCAGCGTTCTATCTGTGGCTGATGAATTACTGATTACAGTAATCAATTGATAATTGTTAATTTCTAATTGCTAATTAAATCCTGTACGTCACTCCCTCAATCGCCAGGTCCGTCTCCGCAAACACTGCCTGGGCTTCGTTTCTGAACTCGTCCAGTGTCTCGTATTTGCTGCTGAAATGGCCGATCAGTAATTTGCCCACACCTGCCCGCAAAGCAATTGTTGCGGCCTGAACGGTGGTAGAATGAAAACGGGCCAGTGCCCTTTCTGCGAGGTCTTTCAGGTAAGTGGCTTCATGGTACAAAAGGGTTACGCCCTTTGTTTTATCGATCAGCGATTCGTCGAAACGGGTATCGGCACAAAAAGCATAACTGCGTGCGGGTTTATTGGCAAGAGTTACCCATTCATTGCGGATCAGTTCACCCTCCCTGGTTTCATAATCATCCCCGTCTTTCAGTCTTTCATAAAAAGCCGCCGGAATATCGTATTGCAATACTTTTACCTTATCAATCTTCCGGGGTTTTCTTTTTTCGCGGATGATAAATCCCCAGCAGGGCACCCGGTGCTGGGTGGCAAAACAGGCGACGCTGAACTTAGGGGTATCTACCAGTATACCTTCTGCTTCCAGCGGATGAAAGACCAGCGGGAAGGGCAGGTTGGTATCGGCTACTTTCAGCTGCAGATCAATAATGTCCTTTAATCCGGCAGGCGCATATAAATGCAGTTCCTGTTCACGACCCAGCAATCCCATGCTGGTGATGAGGCCGATGAGGCCGAAATAATGGTCGCCATGCAGGTGTGAAATGAAAATATGATGGATCTTGCTTCGCCTGATGCGGTACCGGGCTATCTGCATCTGGGTACCCTCACCGCAATCGATCAGGAATACCTGGTCGTTCAGGGTAACTACCTGCGCCGTAGGGTGCCGGTCATAGGCCGGAATGGCTGAATTATTGCCTAAAATGGTAACGCCGAACATGGATCAGATGAATTGGCTACAACATTAAGCAAATTAGCCTGTTATGCTCTGAAAATTGAGCAGATTTTGGCGGAAGGCAGGCAGGTGGTTGGGGGCAATATCGGTAATATAAGACCAAACAGCCCCTCATTTCGCTAAAAACCCTTGCTGAAATGTATGATTTCCCATTTATTGTACTACTTTTGCACCCGATAAAAAAATAGAAGAAAACCATTCCGGAGTCTTTTTAAACATTTTGAGATGCCTTATTTAACAACAGAAAAGAAAGCAAGTATTTTTGCTGAATTCGGTGGCAACGCCACTAACACAGGTTCAATCGAAGGCCAGGTTGCCTTGCTGACTGAACGTATTTCACAGATTTCCAAGCATTTACAAGCTAACAAACACGACCACTCTACCCAGCGCGGACTGATGCAGATGGTAGGTAAACGCAAACGTTTACTCGCTTACATGCAAAAGCACAACCTGCAAGGTTACCGTGCTTTGATCGAGAAATTAGGCTTAAGAAAATAATTGTCTGGTATGACAAGTGCTATTCCCAACTGGTCTTTCTAAGCGGTTGGGAATAGTCATTTCTATTCATACCTGTTTCTGCTGGCCATTTCCTTAACCGGGAGGCTGAAACTGCGGTGTGTGCCGTGCGCTCTCCCTACTTACAAAATCAGATTATGTTATCACAACCAATCAGTGTTAGTTTCGATTTGGGTGGAGGCCGTGAGGTATTCATCGAAACCGGAAAATTAGCCCGCCAGGCCGATGGTGCCGTTACCGTACGCCAGGGCAACTGCGTTATCCTTGCTACCGTTGTAGCCAATAAAGAACCCAAAGAAGGGCAGGACTTTTTCCCTTTGAGCGTTGATTATCAGGAAAAATTCGCTTCTGCGGGTCGTATTCCCGGTTCTTTCTTCAAAAGAGAAGCCCGTTTAAATGATTATGAGATCTTAACCAGCCGTTTGATAGACCGCGCCCTGCGCCCTTTGTTTCCGGAAGATTATCTCTGCGATGTGCAGGTACTGATCAGCCTGATCTCAAGCGATGCGGAAGTATTGCCTGATTCACTGGCCTGTCTGGCCGCTTCTGCAGCCCTCGCTGTATCTGATATTCCTATCAAAGAGATCATCAGTGAAGTAAGAATTGCCCGCCTGAACGGTAAATTCATTGTTAACCCAACCCGCTCTGAACTGAAAGCCTCTGATCTGGAATTCCTGATCGCCGCTACCGAGAAGAACCTGATGATGGTGGAAGGGGAAGCCAAAGAATGTGCCGAAGCTGACCTCGTAAATGCATTGCAACTGGCCCACGATGCTATCCGCATCCAGATCAAGGCCCAGGCTGAATTACGTGCTAAAAAAGGGGTTACCACCAAAAGAGATTATAAAAAACCTGCCCAGGACGAAGCCGTTCGCGAAAAAGTGATCGCTTTTGCCAAAGACAGGGTATACGAAATTTCCAGAAAAGGTTCTTCCAAGAACGAGCGCTCTGAAGCTTACAGCCTGCTGAAGGATGAAGTGATCGCCAGTCTGGGCGAAGAAGCTACCGACCTGGAAAAGAAATTAGCCAAGAAATACTACGAAGACCTGAAATGGGAAGTGGTAAGAAATATGATGATCGACGACCGGATCCGTCTCGACGGCCGTCAGCTCGACCAGGTTCGTCCTTTGGCGATGGAAGTGGAACCCCTGCCTACGCCGCACGGTTCTGCCTTGTTCACAAGAGGTGAAACTCAATCACTTACAACGGTTACTTTCGGAACTAAATTAGATGAACTGCTGGTAGAATCAGCCGCAAAATCGGAGTATACCAAGTTCTTACTGCACTATAACTTCCCCCCATTCTCTACCGGAGAGGTAAAGATGATGCGTGGTGTGGGTCGTAGAGAAGTAGGTCATGGTAACCTGGCTATGCGCAGTCTGAAGCAGATGATGCCGGATACCAGCACTTATGCTTACACGGTACGTGTGGTAAGTGATATCCTCGAAAGTAACGGCTCTTCTTCCATGGCTACCGTTTGTGCCGGTTCACTGGCGCTGATGGATGCAGGTGTGCCGATCCCTAAACACGTAAGTGGTGTTGCCATGGGACTCGTTACCCGCGAAGATGGTAAATACGCGATCCTGACCGATATCCTGGGTGATGAAGATCATCTGGGTGATATGGACTTCAAAGTAACCGGTACCCGCGATGGTATCTGTGGCGTGCAGATGGACAT
>SCVK01000068.1 GCA_004297075.1 Chitinophagaceae bacterium | reverse complement strand
CATGGCATACTGAGTATTGCCATTTGAAGTTTGCGTATTCAGATTAAAGTGCTAATTACGCAACGCACTGCATGCTTACACCAACCGTAACCTATGCTGTCAAAACCAATACGACCCCAGCACTAAGTTCAATTAACAATTAACAATTAAAAATTAAAAATTGGGTTTAGGATTGGTGCGGAGTGCTTCATCCAAATTCTTCCAATTTTTAATTGTTAATTTTTAATTTCTAATTATTTAAAAAGTCTCCAAAAGTCTAACCCCAAAGCGTATGCCATAAGTCCCAACAGCAGTATCATGCCTGCCATTTGAGCATATTCCATGAACTTATCGCCGGGTTTGCGGCCGGTGATCATTTCGAAGAGTGTAAATAAGGCATGCCCACCGTCTAATGCCGGAATGGGCAGGATATTCATGAAAGCGAGGATAATGGAGAAAATACCGGTCAATGTCCAGAACCGCTCCCAGTCCCATACACCGGGGAAGGTATTGCCGATACTGATCACACTACCCAACGAATCGCTAGCAGCTACTTTACCGGTAAACAGTTGTTTCAGCCCGGTTACATAACGGCTCAGGGTTTCCCAGCAATGGTTAAACCCGATGGGAATAGAAGCAGCAAATGAATACTGCTTATGCACCGTTCCCAGCAGTTCCATGGGAGAAGTAGCAAAAAATCCTACCGAACCCTTGCTGCTGATATTGGCTTTTACCGGAACCGTATCATTGTTACGGATCACGGTAATGATAACAGCAGAATCTTTAAAATTTTGTTTTACTTTTTCAAATTCATGCCGGTATTGAAAGAACTGGTTATTGATGGCGATCAACTGGTCGCCACGCTGCAAGCCACTCTCCTTTTTACTGGCTACCGAATCCACGATCACGGGGTAACGGGGGTATACCAGTCCGCTGAACTTTTTATTACGGATGATCTTTTTAATGAACCCATCCGGGATGGCGAGGTCAATCTGTTGTCCTTCGCGTAACACCTGTATTTTTTTGGCTTCGCTTAACACGATCTCCGATTCCAGTGTACCGAAATATTCGATGGGTTTACCATCAATGGCCACAATATTATCTCCGTCTTTGATACCAAGACTATGCCCGAGTGAATCGGCATACACGCCGTATTTCATGTTCTTCACCGGCAGGTTCTCTTCGCCCCATACCCAGGTGATGCCGATAAAGATCACAATGGCGAGCAATACATTCACCACCACACCACCTACCATGATGATCAGGCGCTGCCAGGCCGGTTTGGCACGGAACTCCCAGGGTTGCGGCGCCTGCTTCATCTGTTCTTTGTCCATGCTCTCATCTATCATACCCGAGATCTTCACAAAACCACCAAAGGGTACCCAGCCGATACCGTATTCTGTTTCGCCGATCTTCTTTTTCCATAAACTGAACCAGGGATTAAAGAAGAGATAAAATTTCTCTACCCGGCATTTGAAGAAACGCGCCGGCAGAAAGTGGCCCAGCTCATGCAGTACCACCAATATGGAAAATGACAAAATGAATTGTCCTGTTTTTACGCCTACACTTACCCAGTCAATTGCTAATAAACTCATACGTTCACACCCCTGAGGGATTTATTGGTTTTCGCTGATTAATTAAAATTACATGTGAATCAAGGAAGCCGCGAAGTTACGGGCCTCACCATCGGTTTCAAAATACTCTTCGAGCGTGGGACTTGGCAGGAAAGCGATCCTTGCCATGGTCTGTTCTACCACTTCTGTCATATCCAGGAAACCGATGCGGTTACGCAGAAAAGCATACACCGCTATCTCATTGGCGGCATTCAGGATACAGGGCATATTACCTCCCTGCTTCATCGCTTCCATGGCCAGTGCCAGGTTACGGAAGGTTTTGGTATCGGGTTCTTCAAAACTGAGGGTACCCGGTTTTTTAAAATCGTATCGCGGAAAATCGTTTTTAATTCTGTTGGGAAATGCCAGCGCATACTGAATGGGCAGTTTCATATCAGGCAAACCCATCTGGGCTTTGATACTGCCATCTTCGAACTGTACCATGCTGTGGATGATACTCTGCGGATGTACCACTACCTGCACCTGGTCGTAGGTGAGGTTGAATAACCATTTGGCTTCGATCATCTCCAGCCCCTTATTCATTAAAGTGGCAGAATCGATGGTGATCTTGGCGCCCATGCTCCAGTTAGGATGCTGCAAGGCATGGTCTTTTTTTACATTTACGAGGAAGTTGGGTTTCTTTCCGAGAAAAGGCCCCCCGCTGGCGGTGAGGATAATCTTCTCAATAGGGTTCCTTCCCTCGCCTACCAGGCATTGAAAAATAGCCGAATGCTCGCTATCCACCGGAATAATGGGGATCCGTTTTTCAGCTGCCGTACGCATAATGATATCGCCCGCCACTACCAGGGTTTCCTTATTGGCCAGTGCAATGGGTTTGCTGATCTCTATGGCGCGTAAAGTGGGTTTTAAACCGGCATAGCCTACAATAGCGGCCAGCATCATATCATAACAATCCAGCGAAGCCACTTCTTCCAGCGCTTTTTCGCCGGCAAATACTTTGGTATGGGTATGGGCAAGGGCTTCTTTTACGATGGGGTATTTCTTCTCATCCCCGATCACCACAATATTGGGTTCAAACTGCAACGCCTGTTGAATCAATAAAGCATCATTGGTCTGCGCCGTTAATACTTCTGCCGAAAAAAGATCGGGATTGGCGGCAATCACATCCAATGCCTGTGTTCCGATGGATCCGGTTGACCCGAAAAGCGCTATTCGTTTCTGACTCATTTAGTGTCTTTAATATACTTCCTACTGTTCTACAAATTACGTTAATAAGCGGGAGAAGGGATTCGGAAATGGAAGAATGGCGAAATTTTGGTATGGTTTTACCATTTCGCGCAGTTTCTCAGCTCAAAAAAGGCTGCAAAGCATCCGCAATTACCCGGTCGTTGCTCAACCGGGGTACTTTGTTCTGCCCGCCCAGTTTTCCGATAGAGCGCATATAATCGATAAACCCGTTTTTCCGCACGGCCCGCACCTGCAGTTGCATCAGGATATTACCGCTGATCAGGTCATCATAATACACGTTCCTCTGCCGCAGGTTCAGGTCCAGCGAACGTACAAACCCTTCCCTGTCGGCCGGTTCCTGCTCAAATTCGATGAACCACTCGTGGTAGCTCTTGCCTTTTTCCTGCTGTATCAGCGGTGCTACGGTAAATTCGGTAACCTTAACCTGGTGCTCTCTGGATGCCTGTAACAGGGCCTGCTCTACTTCCTCACCGATCACATGCTCACCAAAAGCGGAGATAAAATGTTTGATCCGGCCGCTCACCACCAGTCGGTAGGGATCGGTGCTCACAAATTTGACCGTATCGCCCAGGTTATAACTCCACAAACCGGCATTGGAGCTGATGATCATGGCATAATTCTCCCCGGTTTTCACGTCACGCAGGCCCAAACGGGTAGGATTTTCGGCGAAGATCTCGCCCACCGGCACAAACTCATAATAAATACCACTATTCGTATTCAGCAACAGCCCCTCGGCATTTTGCGAGTCCTGGAAGGCAAAAAAGCCCTCACTGGCCGGGAACAGCTCAATACTGTCTATCTTTTTGCCGATGCTCTCGAAAATCCGCGCTTTATACGGTTCAAAATTAACGCCCCCCTGCACCATCACACTGAAATGCGGGAACAGGTCAGCGATTTTTTTGCCGCTTCGCTCGATCAGGCGGTCAAAATACATCTGCATCCACGGGGGTATGCCGCTGATCAGGGTCATGTCTTTGTTGATCGTTTCGTCCACGATCTTATCCAGTTTGGTCTCCCAATCCTCGATACAATTGGTCTCATAACTCGGTAACTGATTGGATCTCAGGTAACTCGGAATATGGTGGTTCACAATCCCGCTTAACCTCCCCGTAGGGATATTGGCTACCCGCTCCAGTTCCGGCGAGCCGCTGAGAAAGATCATTTTGCCGCTCGCAAAAGCGGCGTTCCCCGTTTCGGCCATATAACAAAGCAGGGCATTACGGGCCGTATTGATATGATTATCAATAGAATCTTTGCTGATGGGGATGTATTTCACTCCGCTGGTGGTTCCGCTGGTCTTGGCAAAATAGATGGGCCTGCCCTTCCAGAGAATATTCTGTTTGCCTTCTTTTACCTGTTCGATATAAGGTTTGAACTGCTCATAGTCGCGGATGGGCACCGCCTGGGCATAACCGGCTGGGTCTGAAACACTTTCGAGCCGGTGTTCCTTGCCAAAAACCGTGTTTTTACCGGTCTTGAGGAGCATTTTCAGGATCGCGTCCTGGTCGTCCAGGGCAGTCTGCATGCTTTTTCTTGTCTTATTATATATATAATTGGCAAAAGGACGTGCCAATAAGGATTTCAGATTCATCATGTCAAGGTCGGTAAAGGCGACAAAAATAGAGATAAGTTGCTTGTATGTACCGGCAAGTTGGGAGTTTATCTCAGAAATCTGTCATTTTTGCAACCCCGGGAACGGTTACCCGACATGCCCCGGGCAGCCTTCCCCGGTTTTCCACCAGTGGGGACAAGATTTATTTGAAAAATGTTTGCGTATTTACGGCACGAAACCTTACCTTTGCCGTCCTAATTTTGGTAGCTATGTTAGCAGTTGTAAAAATCGCAGGTCAGCAATTTAAAGTACAGGAAGGTCAAAGCCTGTATGTTCCTCACCTGCAGGGTAAAA
>SCVK01000012.1 GCA_004297075.1 Chitinophagaceae bacterium | reverse complement strand
GCTTTTAAAGCGTTGCTGTAACGTGCTTTCTGCAGGCGTTTGATGGCTCTTTCCTTGATCTGGCGGATACGCTCTTTGGTAAGGTCGTATTTCATACCGATCTGCTCAATGGTAACTCCATTTTCGCCGTCGAGTCCGAAATAAGCGTTTACGATCTCGGCTTCACGTGGACTGAGCGATTTCAGTACGCGGCGGATCTCTTCGCGCAGCGAATCCTTCATCACATCTTCATCGGTATCATCGCTGCCTTCCAGCAGATCGCCCATGGCCACATCTTCTGCTTCGTGCACAGGTGCATCCAGCGAAGTATGACGGGTATTGCTCTGGAAGATATTATTGATCTCTGTTTCGCTCATTTCCAGGATCTCGGCCAGCTCTTCGGTAGAAGGCTCACGCTCATGCTCCTGTTCAAAAGCCATATAGGCTTTGTTGGCTTTATTATAAGTACCGATCTTATTCTGCGGCAAACGTACCAGACGCCCCTGCTCGGCCAAAGCCTGCAGAATAGACTGACGGATCCACCATACAGCGTAAGAAATGAATTTAAAACCCTTGGTTTCATCAAAACGCTGGGCAGCTTTGATCAGACCGAGGTTACCCTCGTTGATCAGGTCGCTCAGGGAAAGTCCCTGGTGCTGGTATTGTTTCGCTACGGATACTACGAAACGGAGATTGGCCTGTACCAGTTTATCCAATGCACGCTGGTCGCCCATTTTGATGCGTTGTGCCAAAGTAGTTTCCTCTTCGGGGGTGATCATCGGGATTTTGGAAATTTCCTGCAGGTACTTCTCAACGGCCTGTGAATCTCTGTTGGTAATCTGTGTAGCGATCTTGAGCTGCCTCATGTTGTATAGTTACGTATTTATAGTAAACGATTCTAAGACCCCATTTGTTTTGTAAACGCTGTAAAGGAAATAGTTAAAGTAGTTAACGCATCCCATTCTGAGGCCTGCAAAGGTACGTTGGAACATCGAAATATGCCAGCTTTTGTGGAAAAACTTAAGCAAATGGGCAAAAAAGCGCAGGCTTTTGCAGGGAATCTGTATAAATTATCCGCTTATCGGCTTGGGTTACAGTACCTATTCGGAGTATCTTCGCAACCTATGATCGATTTTCGCTCAGATACAGTAACCCGCCCCACCCCGGGAATGCTGGAAGCAATGATGAAAGCCCCTGTTGGGGACGATGTTTTTGGTGAGGACCCCTCCATAAACCAGCTGGAAAGTATGTCGGCCTCTCTTTTTGGGATGCAGGCGGCTATTTTTTGTCCGAGTGGTACCATGACCAATCAAATAGCGATTAAATGTCATACACAACCCGGTGATGAAGTGATCTGTGAGAAATTGTCGCATATTTACCAGTACGAAGGCGGTGGTATCGCATTTAATGCAGGGGCATCTGTAAGACTGATCGATGGCAACCGGGGCCGCATTACAGCCGACCAGGTGAAGGAAAACATCAATCCGGACGATGTGCATAAACCCAGTACTACCCTGGTTTCGCTCGAAAATACCGGAAACCGTGGCGGGGGAAGTTGTTATCATTTTGCTGATATACAAGCCATTAAAGAGGTTTGTTTACAAAATAACCTGAAGCTGCACCTGGATGGTGCCCGTTTATTTAATGCCCTGGTGGCTAAAAATGAGACCTGTAAACAATATGGAGAGGTATTCGATTCCATCTCTATCTGTTTAAGTAAGGGATTGGGTACCCCGGTAGGCAGTGTTTTAATAGGCAGTGCTACCATGATCAAAAAAGCCCGCCGCATCAGGAAGATCTTTGGAGGTGGCATGCGGCAGGCAGGTTACCTGGCAGCCGCCGGCATCTATGCGCTGGAGAACCATGTGGCACGTTTGGCAGATGATCACCGCCATACCCAACAGATTGCCGCTGCCTTGCAGGGAAAGGATTTTGTGGGTGAGATCTTGCCGGTAGAAACCAATATCCTCATTTTTGAAGTGAAAGGAAGATATACGGCAGCCTCTCTGGCCGCCCGTTTAAAAGAGCAGGGTGTTTTCGTGATGGCGATTGCACCCACACAGGTAAGGATTGTGGTACACCTCGATATTCAACCGCAGGATGTTACCCGAACCATTGACCTGATTAATAGTTTATAAGAAGAAGCGAATTTTAATAGTAGAGCTATGTTACCCAGAATTAACCCAACGAATACACAGGCCTGGTTTTTATTAAAGAAACACCATGAGGAAGAAATGAGTCGCCGGCATATGCGCGACCTGTTTGCGGCAGATCCGGAGCGTTTTCAGAAATTCTCCATCCGCCTGGGAGAGATCCTCTTTGATTATTCCAAAAATATCATCAGCCAGAAAACACTGCAACTGTTATTGCAGCTGGCAGAGGATTGTAAGCTGAAAGATGCGATCCATGAAATGTTTGCCGGTATCAAAATCAACGAAACCGAGCAGCGTTCCGTTCTGCATACGGCCCTCCGCAATTTTTCAGACACTGCCATACTGGTAGAAGGAAAAGACATCATGCCCCGCATCCGCAAAGTGCAGGAACACATGAAAGCTTTCTGCGAGGAAGTGCATAGCGGTAAATGGAAAGGTTATACCGGCAAAAAGATCAGATACATTGTGAATATCGGTATCGGTGGCAGCGACCTGGGGCCCTTTATGGTAACCGAAGCCCTCCGCCCCTACTGGAAAGAAGGCATTCAAACCCATTTTGTGAGCAATGTGGATGGTACGCATATTGCCGAAACCCTGAAGAAAGTAAACCCGGAAGAAACCCTGTTCCTGGTAGCATCCAAAACATTTACCACGCAGGAAACCATGACCAATGCCCATACGGCACGGGAATGGTTTTTGAAAGAAGCCAAACTGGAAGCCCATGTGGCCAAACATTTTGTGGCGTTAAGCACCAACGAAAAAGAAGTAACAGCTTTTGGTATCGATAAAGCCAATATGTTCGAGTTCTGGGATTGGGTAGGTGGCCGTTATTCGCTCTGGAGTGCCATCGGTTTATCCATTGCCCTCACCATCGGTTATGATCATTTTGAGCAGTTACTGAAAGGAGCCCATGCAGTAGATGAGCATTTTCACAAAGAGAAATTTGATAAGAATATACCGGTACTGATGGCATTACTCGGCATCTGGTACACCAATTTCTTTGGTGCCCAAAGCGAAGCCATTCTTCCATACGATCAATACATGCACCGTTTTCCCGCGTATTTCCAGCAGGGTAATATGGAAAGCAACGGAAAGAGTATCGACCGCAGCGGCAACCCGGTGAATTATGCCACCGGCCCTGTGATCTGGGGCGAACCCGGCACCAACGGACAACATGCATTTTACCAGCTGATACACCAGGGAACCTGTATGATCCCCTGCGACTTTATTGCGCCGGCCATCAGTCATAATGCCCTGGGCGATCACCATGTGAAACTGCTCTCCAACTTCTTTGCGCAGACAGAAGCGCTGATGAACGGGAAGACCGAGAATGGCGTGAAAGTAGAACTGATGAAAGCCAACAAAAACGAGGAGGAGATCAAGAAACTGGCTCCTTTTAAAATATTTGAAGGAAACAAACCCACCAACTCCATCCTGGTAAAAGAGATCAATCCCTTTACGCTGGGTAGCCTGATTGCTTTATACGAACACAAGATCTTTGTACAGGGGGTGATCTGGAATATTTTCAGTTTTGACCAATGGGGTGTGGAACTGGGTAAACAGCTGGCCAACCAGATCCTGCCGGAACTGGTAACAGAAGAACCTGTTAACGCGCACGATTCATCTACCAACGGATTGATCAATGCCTTCAAAGCCTTTATCAAACCCTGATCATGGAAGGAGTAACCATCAGACCCATCGCACCGGGCGATAATGCAGGCATGGCCAGCATCATCCGCCGCAGCCTTGAAGAATTTGGTGCTGCCAGACCGGGCACCGTTTATTATGATGATTCAACGGATCATTTATTTGAACTGTTTCAGTCTACTCCCAAAAGTGCCTATTATGTGGCAGTGAAAGACGGCCTGTTGGTAGGTGGTGCAGGCATTTTTCCCACGGAGGCTTTGCCGCAAGATACCTGCGAGTTGGTGAAGATGTACCTCTCTCCCGCTGCCCGCGGATTGGGACTGGGCAGGTTCATGATTGACCAGTGTTTACTGAAAGCCAAAGAACATGGTTTTCAGTCCGTATATCTCGAAACCATGCCCGAACTGAAGAAGGCAGTAAGTGTATATGAGAAATTCGGATTCACTTACTTGAAAGGCCCCATGGGTAACTCGGGGCATAACGGATGTGATATCTGGATGATCAAGACTTTATAACTGAAAGAGCCGCTAACAAGCGGCTCTTTCAGTTTTCTATGGGTGTGTATTACCATTTGTCTACTTCTTCAGAAGCCAGGTTGGAAGCTTCTGCATCGGCTACTGCACTGCTAACAGCTACCGGTGTTACAGGTGTTTCAGCTATTACATCGGCTGCTGCTACCGCAACTTCTTCTGCAGCAACTGCGATTTCTCCACCTTCTGCTGCGGGTGCACCCTCTTCATCGTATTCATGGTTGAAAGCATCGAAATCAAAATCCGGCATCAGGTCGGTTTTTACGTAGTCGATGGCTTCGCCAAGGGCTTTGATAAATTTGTTGAAGTCTTCCTTGTACAGGAAGATCTTGTGCCTGTCGTATCCATTGTCATCAAAGCGCTTGCGGCTTTCTGTGATGGTCAGAAAATAATCATTTCCCCTGGTTGCCCTTACATCAAAAAAATAGGTTCTTCTTTTACCTGCCCTGATCCGTTTGCTGTAAACACTTTCCATTTTTTTGTCGTTGTTCTCG
>SCVK01000011.1 GCA_004297075.1 Chitinophagaceae bacterium | reverse complement strand
GCTTCGATGGCGGCACTCATTTTGGGTGAACAATCCTGATACAGGTACAGGATCAGATCCTCTTCTTTGAATTTTTTCATAACACAGGATAACACATCTTAAAATAAGAGGATACGGCGTTTATATAAAACGGGGAAGGGGAAATAATATTGTTGTGCGGGCGGCCAACGTTTTTGGCGGAAAATTATTTTTTGAGGTCGGCAGAATCTTCAATGATAAAGATATCCTCCCCGTCCCGCTTCATCAGGTAGCGTTCGCGGGCAAATTTTTCGAGGGCAGCGGGGTTATTCTGCAGATCCTGCAACTGTTTGCGGGTTTTCTCGATCTCTTCTACATAGTAGCGTTTCTTGGCTTCCAGTTTGTTCAGCTCCGCCTGCCGCTCGCGCTGCTGAAAATAATCGCGCTGGTCAAAGAATAACATCCACACAATAAAAAATACAGAAGCTACCAGGTATTTATTGGTGAGTATGGTAGCAATTTTTTTCATTAATGGATGATAAGGTAGTTGGTTTCAGGAATAAAAATAGATAATTAGTATTTCTGCTGAGCAATAAACTAATCAACAGGTGTGAAGAAACGTGAGACGTGAATCGTGAGTCGTGAGTTGTCAGCAGAGAGTTAGATTTTTCAGAAACCATATTTGCTCCTGTTTCACCGGAATACGGCTAATAAAAACCATATTTCTTTCGCGACTCACTACTCACAACTGACGACTCACGCCTCACGAACCCTTATTTAGAACCAAACTTGATCTTTCCTTTCGGATACACGCCGGTACTTCCCAGCATTTCTTCGATACGGATCAGCTGGTTGTATTTGGCGATCCGGTCGGTACGTGATGCGGATCCGGTTTTGATCTGTCCGCAATTCAGTGCCACGGCCAGGTCGGCGATGGTGGTATCTTCTGTTTCACCGCTGCGGTGACTCATAATGGTATTGTACCCGTTATGCTGTGCCAGCGATACGGCGTTAATGGTTTCGGTAAGTGTTCCGATCTGGTTCACTTTTACCAGCAGGCCATTGGCAATGCCTTTGTCGATACCAGTCTGCAAACGGTTTACATTGGTTACAAACAGGTCATCACCTACCAGCTGGCATTTGCTGCCTACGGCCTGTGTAAGGGCTTTCCAACCGTTCCAGTCATCTTCGGCCATACCATCCTCAATAGAAACGATCGGGTATTGTTTCACCCATTTTTCCCAGAATTTTACCAGCTCATCGCTGCTGATGGCTTTGCCGCTGCTTTTGTGGAACACATATTTTTTCTTCTTGGCATCCCATAATTCGCTGTTGGCCGCATCCATGGCAATCACGATCTGTGAACCGGTTTTGTAACCGGCTGCAGAGATCGCTTCCAGTACGGTTTCAATGGCTTCTTCATTGCTCTGGATATTGGGTGCAAAACCACCTTCATCACCTACATTGGTGCTGAAACCTTTTTTCTTCAACACACTTTTCAGTACGTGGAAGATCTCAACCCCCCAGCGCAGACCTTCGCTGAAAGAAGGAGCGCCTACCGGCATGATCATGAATTCCTGGAAATCGATTTTATTATCTGCGTGCGCACCACCGTTGAGGATATTCATCATCGGCATGGGCAATGTTTTGGCGTTGGTACCACCAATGTAGCGGAACAAAGGCAGACCCGCTTCTTCAGCAGCTGCTTTGGCAACGGCCATACTTACCGCCAGTATGGCGTTGGCGCCCAGTTTGGTTTTGTTAGGTGTGCCATCCAGTGCAATCATGGTTTCATCAATAGCCGCCTGCTGGGCCACGTCAAAACCTACAATGCCTTCGGCAATAATATCGTTCACGTTCTTTACTGCTTTCAGAACGCCTTTACCTGCATATTTCTTTTTGTCGTTATCACGCAGTTCAGCTGCTTCGTGAATACCGGTACTGGCACCACTGGGAACTGCCGCACGGCCTATTACGCCGTCATCGGTAACTACATCTACTTCAACCGTAGGATTACCACGACTGTCTAAGATCTGTCTTGCGTGAACTTCAATAATGTAACTCATGTTGGATTGCTTGTTGGTTTAAAAAGTTGATTAGCTCGTCTTCGGTGCCGCAATTTAAGGATTTACCGGCTTTTGTTTTTTGAAATCATTCCAGGAACCACGGGTTTTACGCATAAATACCTCG
>SCVK01000470.1 GCA_004297075.1 Chitinophagaceae bacterium | reverse complement strand
CTGCTCGAAAGCGCGCGGCACCTCGTCGAGGCAGGCGGCGGCAACCGTCCGAACCAGCGCCGCGTCGTCCTCGTTGCGATCGAGTGCGGGCAGCTGGCCATCGAGATTCTTGAAGATCATCGACAATGTGCGTTGCGCCAGATTGCCGAAGCTGTTGGCGAGTTCCGCATTGGCGCGGGTGACGATCGCCTCATGCCCATAGCTGCCGTCCTGCCCGAAGCTGACTTCGCGCATCAGGAAATAACGGAGCTGGTCGACACCATAGCGCTCAGCCATCGCGATCGGGTCGACGACATTGCCGACGGACTTCGACATCTTCTCGCCCCGGTTCAACAGGAAGCCATGGCCGAACACCTGCTGCGGCAGCGCGATCTTCGCCGACATCAGGAAGGCCGGCCAATAGACCGCGTGGAAGCGGACGATATCCTTGCCGATCAGGTGGAGACTGGCGGGCCAGTAGCGGTCGAACAGCTCACCACCTTCCGGATAGCCCACACCGGTCAGATAATTGGTCAGGGCATCGACCCAGACATACATGACATGGCCGGGACTGCCCGGTACGGGAACACCCCAGTCGAAGCTGGTCCGCGACACCGAAAGATCGCTGAGGCCGCCGCTGACGAAGCTGACGACTTCGTTGCGCCGGCTTTCGGGGCGGATGAAATCGGGCTGGTCGCGATAGAGCGCAAGCAGCGGCTCCTGATATTTCGACAGGCGGAAGAACCAGCTTTCCTCGACGGTCCATTCGACCGGCGTACTCTGTGGCGACAGCTTGTGGCCCCCTTCCCCCTCGGTCAGTTCCTTTTCGTCGTAAAAGGCCTCGTCGCGGACCGAGTACCAGCCCTCATAGCGATCGAGATACAGATCGCCGCTGGCCTCCATGGCTTTCCAGATCGCCTGGCTCGCCGCATAGTGATCGGTATCGCTGGTGCGAATGAATCGATCATATGAGATGTTGAGAGCGCCGCACATCTCCTTGAAATAGGATGACATTTCATCGGCAAGGGCCCGAGGGGTCATATCCCGGCTCCGCGCCGCCTGCGCCATTTTCAGGCCATGTTCGTCGGTGCCGGTCTGAAACCGCACATCGCGCCCCATCGACCGCTGGAAACGGGCGATCACATCGGCTGCGATCGCCTCATAGGCATGGCCGATATGCGGACGGCCATTGGGATAGCTGATCGCGGTGGTGATATAATAGGGGTTCGACATGGCTTCAGCCATTAGGGTGGACTGGCACCATCCGCAACGATCGGATTGCGCCGACGTGCCCTATCGGGCCGGCGCCAGCTTTGCGAGCATCGTCCCCAGTTCGAATACCGTGGTCGCCGGATCGAGCGACAGGTGGACAGCGCTCTCGCCGATGCGGCGGG
>SCVK01000010.1 GCA_004297075.1 Chitinophagaceae bacterium | reverse complement strand
AATTGTTAAAACTCAGGACTGATCAGCATTTATGACCCAGGAACAACAGAATAGCAACGACGCCCAGAACAGGAATTATGGCGCCGACAGCATACAGGTATTGGAAGGTTTGGAAGCGGTACGGAAAAGGCCCGCCATGTATATCGGGGATATCGGCATCAAAGGTCTCCACCATCTGGTATACGAAGTAGTAGATAACTCCATTGATGAAGCGCTGGCCGGTTATTGTAAGAACATTACCGTAACCATTCACGAAGACAATTCCATCAGTGTGCAGGATGATGGCCGGGGTATCCCTACCGGTATCAATACCAAGGAACAGAAAAGTGCCCTCGAGATTGTTATGACCGTGTTGCATGCCGGTGGTAAGTTCGATAAAGACACTTACAAAGTATCGGGTGGTTTGCACGGTGTGGGGGTGAGTTGCGTGAATGCCTTGAGTACCACCCTGCACGTAACCGTTCATCGTGAAGGTAAAATATTTGAACAGGAATACAAGATCGGTGTACCGCAATATGCCGTAAGAGAGATCGGCACCAGCGATAAAACCGGTACCCTTGTTCATTTCTGGCCCGACGCCACCATTTTCCAGGAAACCGTTTACCGCAAAGAGATCCTGGAAGGACGTTTGCGCGAACTTTCCTACCTTAACAAACGCATCAGCATCACCCTCACCGATCTGCGCGATCTGGATGCCGACGGCAATGCCTACTCCAAAAACTTCTATAGCGAAGGCGGTATCGTAGAGTTTGTAGAAATGCTGGACAAAAACGGTAATCGTAACGCGCTGATCCCTTCTCCTCTTTATGTGGATGGCCATGATGAAGCTTCCAATATTGCGGTAGAAGTGGCTTTGACCTACAACGACGATTTCAAGGAGCATATCTTCTCCTATGTAAATAATATTAATACCATTGAAGGCGGTACCCACGTTACCGGTTTCCGCCAGGCACTTACCCGTGTGTTCAAAACCTACGGCGATAAACAGGGCCTGTTCGAAAAAGCCAAGGTAACCATTGAGGGAGACGATTTCCGCGAAGGACTGAGCGCCATTATCTCAGTAAAAGTACCTGAACCGCAGTTTGAAGGACAAACCAAGACCAAACTCGGTAACAGTGAAGTAAGCGGGATCGTACAAACCACGGTGGCCCGAGCACTGGAAGCTTACCTGGAAGAAAACCCCAAAGAGGCCAAAAATGTGATCTCCAAGATCATTCTGGCGGCGCAGGCCAGGGTGGCAGCCAAAAAGGCCCGCGACATGGTGCAGCGTAAAACAGTACTCAGTGGCGGCGGTTTGCCCGGTAAACTGGCTGATTGCAGCGAAAGAGACCCACAGAAATGCGAATTATACCTGGTGGAAGGAGACTCTGCGGGTGGTACGGCCAAACAGGGTCGCGACAGAAGTTATCAGGCCATCCTGCCCTTACGTGGTAAGATCCTGAACGTAGAAAAAGCCATGGAGCATAAGATCTACGAAAATGAGGAGATCCGTAACCTGTACACGGCTCTTGGCGTTACCGTGGGCACACCGGAAGATCCAAAAGCCCTGAATATGGCTAAACTGCGCTACCACAAACTCATCATCATGACCGATGCCGATGTGGATGGTTCGCATATCGCTACACTGATCCTGACTTTTGTGTTCCGTTATATGAAAGAAATGGTAGAGCAGGGGTATGTATATATCGCCCAGCCGCCTTTATACCTCGTTAAAAAAGGAAAAGAGCAGGAATATGCTTACAGCGAAGAGCAAAGAAAAGGCTGGGTAGCCAAACTGGGTGGCGGAAAAGACGACAGCGTTACCATTCAGCGATACAAGGGTTTGGGTGAGATGAATGCCGACCAGCTCTGGGAAACCACCATGGACCCCGCCCGCCGTACCCTGAAACAGGTAACCATTGAAAGCGCCGCAGAAGCCGACAGGGTATTCAGTATGCTGATGGGCGATGATGTGGCCCCCCGCCGTGAATTCATTGAAAGTCACGCGAAATATGCCAAAATCGACGTGTAAATGAGCTAAAACAGCTGATTACTGACAGAATAGTGAGAGCCGGTGCCCTGCACCGGCTTTTTTATTTTCCACGTTTGACTTCCCCAGCCAGCGAGGCTGAGAGCGCCTTCTGAGCCTGAAATTTCACTTTCCTGAAAAAAATTGGTAGATTGTGCGCTATAACCCATTGTTTATCTACTAACTTTTAAATTCTAACAACATGGACACTTCAAAAATGATCAAAGCATATTGCCTGAAAACAAAAGAAAAAAACGTTCCTATGCAGGATGCCGTTATCACCAAAACTGCCAAAGGCGGTTATATGGCTGGCGGTCATGATGGCAAAGGCAATAAAATGGCCGCTATCATGAGCGAAGCCAAAGCATTACAGGCAATTGCTGATGGCGTTGCCAAAAAAGGTTTCTAAGCCATATTAATACGAGATTAGATCCGGCTCCGAAAGGGCCGGATTTTTTGTGTAGAGAGGTGTTTACACCTGCGGTTAATACCTGGTTTGTCAATACGGGAATTGATTAATTTTGAACAAAGCACCATCCATGATCATCCGCTTACCCTTACGGTTCGAAGGCAGCAAAGGAGAAAAACATCTCTATGCTTTGTTTGATAGTGGTGCTACGTATTCCTGTATTAATGAATCATTGGTGGAAGATCTTGAGATATTAACGCCGCTGCATACTCCTATGCGGTTAGCTACAGCCAGCGATCATACTTACATGGAGATCAACAACCGCTCCACGCTGGATTTTTATCACGATGAAGTAAGATTGAGTGATGAGTTCCTGGTAGTCCCCGGATTAAGTGAAGAAGTGATCATTGGTGCCAATACCATGCAGAAATGGCGCTTAAAACTCGACTTTGAACACGACAATGTGATTGTTGACCCACGTGTTGCCAAACTGATCCTGATCAACCTGATCAGGAGGGACTGATCAGGTTTTTTTTCCCACCACTTCGCCATGCATATGTTCCAGGAAACGATGTACGGATGCCATGTCTTTCATCGGCTCCACAATCAGCATAAACATCCGGCCGGTCTGTTTCAGGCGGGCTTTATTGGTGCCTGTTTGCAGGTAGGCCAGCACTTTGCGGAACAGGTCCGATTCGAAATAAGGCGAATCCGGACGGTTAATGAAATAACAACGCAGGGTCTCATCTTTCAAAGCCATTTTCTCGAACCCTAACTGCACCGCCAGCCAGCGGCAGCGAACGGTAGTAAACAGGTCCTCTACCTGCGCCGGTACCGGACCAAAACGATCCAGCATTTCCTTGTGAAAATCCTGCAGTTCTTCTTCTTTCTCACAACTGTCCAGGCGCGTGTATAAGGATAATCTCTCTGTGATGCTTTCCACATAACTATCCGGGATCAGAATTTCCAGATCGGTATCAATGGTGCAATCACTCACAAAATCATCCTGTTTGCTGATCTCTTCCTGGAACAGGTCTTTGAACGAAGTACGCTTCAGTTCGCGGATGGCTTCTTCGAGTATCTTCTGGTACATTTCAAAACCGATCTCGGCCATAAAACCCGTTTGCTCGCCACCCAGCAGGTTACCGGCTCCGCGGATATCCAGATCGCGCATGGCTATCTGAAAACCGCTGCCCAGATCGCTGAACTGCTCCAGCGTCTGCAACCGTTTTCTCGAATCGGTAGGCATAGTACTCATTGGCGGACCCAGCAGGTAACAGAACGCTTTTTTATTACTCCTTCCCACCCTTCCGCGTAACTGGTGCAGATCGCTTAGCCCAAAATGATGCGCATTATTAACGATGATGGTGTTCACATTCGGAATATCAACTCCGCTCTCCACAATATTGGTGCAAACCAGCACATCGTATTTCTTATCAATAAAATCCAGGATCCTTTCTTCCAGCTCATGCCCTTCCAGCTGGCCATGGGCAAAACCAATACTCAGATCCGGACAAAGCCCCTGTATCAACGCACACATTTCGGGCAAACCCTGCACCCGGTTATGGATAAAGAACACCTGTCCGCCACGTTCTGTTTCGTAATAGATTGCATCGCGGATAAAGTCGTCGTTAAATACATGCACTTCTGTCTGTATCGGCTGCCGGTTGGGTGGCGGTGTATTGATAATGCTGAGATCCCTTGCTCCCATCAGGCTGAACTGCAGCGTTCGCGGGATAGGGGTAGCTGTGAGCGTTAAACAGTCCACATTTGTTTTCAGTGTCTTCAGCTTCTCCTTATGTCCCACCCCGAATTTCTGTTCCTCATCAATCACCATCAACCCAAGGTTCTTGAACTTCACATCCTTGCCCAGGATCCCATGTGTTCCGATAATGATATCGATCTTACCTTCTTCCAGTCTTTTCAGCGTTTCTTTTTTCTCTTTGGCCGATTTAAAGCGGTTGATATAATCCACTGTTACCGGAAAATCTTTCAATCGCTCCTGAAAAGTTTTGAAATGCTGGAATGCCAGGATGGTAGTAGGAACCAGTACAGCCGCCTGTTTACCATCCACACAGGTTTTGAATGCGGCCCGAACGGCTACTTCTGTTTTACCAAAACCTACATCACCGCAAACCAACCGGTCCATCGGACTTTCGCTTTCCATATCCTTCTTCACATCGGCAGTGGCTTTGCTCTGGTCGGGTGTGTCTTCGTAAATAAAGGAAGCTTCCAGTTCCGTCTGCATATAATTATCCGGCGTATGCGCAAACCCATGCTGCGCCTTTCTTTGCGCGTATAATTTGATCAGATCAAACGCAATTTCCTTAACCTTGGTCTTGGTTTTCTCTTTGAGTTTGTTCCAGACATCCGAGCCCAGTTTATTGATCTTGGGAACGGTACCTTCCTTGCCGGTATATTTCGAGATCTTATGCAGTGAGTTGATGTTCACATACAAAATATCGCTGTCTTTGTAAATAATGCGTACCGCTTCCTGCACTTTGCCGTTGGCTTCAATTTTCTGCAGACCACTGTAGGTGCCCACACCATGATCGATATGTGTTACATAATCGCCGGGCTGCAGATCGCGCAGGGTTTTTAAGGTGATGGCTTTATTTTTATTATAAGCCTGTTTAACCTTGTACTTATGGTATCGCTGAAAGATCTGGTGATCGGTGTAACAGACCACTTTCAGTTCCTCATCAATAAACCCTTCATGAATACCGGTAGCCACCGGCACGAACCGGATCTCTGTATGCAGGTCGGCAAAAATGCTGTTCAGCCTTTCCAGCTGACGGGCCTGTTCTGCAAAAATATATAGTGCGTAACCCGCAGCCTCGTGGGCTTTCAGGTCTTTGATCAGCAGATCGAACTGCCGGTTAAAAGATGGTTGTGCACGGGTTTTGAACTCGATCTCCACCCTTGCCATCTGTGGTTTATAACCGAACTCAACTATATGTCTTTTTTGTAACTGCTCTTCCAGGATACTGCTTTTCACAAAGTCGGCTTCCTTAACTTCTTTCAGGATCCGCGTATCATCTTCTTCCTCATTATTCTGCATCCGGAAACCGGTATCCAGCAAAGCCCGGAAGCCCTGCATATCTGCTTCCTGCTCATCTATCTTTTCCCTGATCACGTCCCAGTCCTTCAGCCATACCACCGTATTCTCAGAAAGAAATTCGAGAATGGATACTTTTTCCCCGCTTTCGAACTGTGTTTCTATATTCGGAATAATATTTACCTGCAACAATTTCCTTTCACTCAACTGTGTTTCCGGATCAAAGATGCGGATACTGTCTACCTCGTTCCCAAATAACTCAACCCGGTAAGGTTTCTCATTTCCGAAAGAATAAATATCGAGGATGCCTCCCCGAAGGGCAAACTGGCCGGGCTCGTACACAAAATCGGTACGTTCAAATCCATACATCACAAACAGATCCATCAGGCTGTCAGGATTGATGGTATCATTGGCTTTGATGCTGATGATATTACTGCTGAGTGTTTTGGGTAATACCACTTTTTCAAACAATGCTTCGGGATAGGTAACAATGATCTTTTTGTTACCCCCGTTAGACAGTTTGGTCAAAGCCTCTGTGCGCAGCATTACATGCGAACTATTCAGCAACCTGAAATTCTTGCGGTTTTTGAAAGAAGAGGGAAAATAGAACAGATCCAGCGCATGGGTCAGGTTCTCGAGTGTATTGTGAAAATAGGCGGCTTCTTCGGCATCGTTCAATACCACCAGGTGATTCAGCTGCTGGCAGTTGGGGTGCATAAACACGGCACTCACTACAAATTCTGAACTGCTGCCCTGTAAATTTTTGAGGAAGAGTTGCTGGGTTTGGGCAAATGTTAACCTGTCCGCCAGCTGAAAAAGGTGGGGGGAATTCTGATACTGCTCCAGCAACACATTCAAATTCATATCCGCTTGATCAATTCCTTCACGAAAAGAGAGCAAAGATAATGAGTAGAAAGAACATTCTACAGCCCCGTTGCAGCTTAGAAGCTGGCACGGTTGCTGACAGACAGGTTGGCCTGGGTTAATTTTCCTTCCTCTACGGCAAACAGCGCGATATTATTATTGGTGTCGAAGAGATTGGCATAAAAGTTCTTACCCTGTTTAACAAAGAGCGAATAATTACCCACGGGCAGGGCAATGGCAAAACTGCCGGTACTGTCTGTATCTATAGAAGCAACCAGTTTGGTATGGATGGCCGTATATACCGGTGAGGTACCCTCGCGGGTAACCTGGCTGATATGGGTGGGTTCGTAGATCAACACAGTGGTAACCACCCCTTTAGGTGTTTCAGGCTCCGCGTCTTTCATCGGCATCCGGTTACCGGTTTGTTCGGTTACCCGGCCGGTAATTCCCTGGGTAATGGCCGATGAATCTGTCTTTTTAACCGACGAACAGGCCAACAGCACCAAACTGGCGGTAAAAAGAAAAAAAAGAATGTGTTTCATACCTCACTTTGAATGATGAAAGTATCTAATTTAGTGAATATTACGCCTATTTTTTCAAAACAGGGCAGAAGGAAAATCTCTAAGGTTATGATGAAAAAAATTGTTGGGTCTTTTGTAGTGATTTTTGGATTGGCACTTTTTGTTACCGCCCAAACAACTACCAACACCCGGATCCTGAAACAGGCTTCGGTAGGATATAAACTGGCGTTTGAGGCCAATTATGCCAAAGCCCTCTCACTGGCCAAAAGAAAGGGCTGGGATCTGACCATTCTCTCACGTGATGGCAGAAAAGGGGTATTGATAGGGGTAGATGATTTTGGGTTTCCGAAATATTACATGACCAATAACAATACCATCGCGGCAGCTACAACCCGGGCCAGTCAGCTATGGCCCGGAGGCGCTACGGGTCTGAACCTGTCTGGCAGTTCCGCGTACCTGAAAAACAAGCTCGGAATCTGGGACGGAGGTTCGGTACTCGGTTCACATGTGGAGTTAACCGGCCGGATTACGCAAAAAGACAATCCTTCTTCTTCCAGCGATCATAGTACGCATGTTGCCGGCACCATGATCGCCAGTGGTGTAAACAGCAGTGCCAAAGGAATGGCTTATGGCTCACTCGGTATTGTAGCCTATGATTTTACCAGCGATCTCGCTGAAATTGCGAATGAATCTTCCACCCTGCTTTTATCCAACCACTCTTATTCCATTATTTCCGGATGGAGTTATAACAGTACCCAGAGCCGGTGGGAATTCAATGGCCGCCCCGATGATACAGAAGATTATAAATTCGGTTATTACAGCGATGATTCGCAGGCGCTGGACTCCATCGCTTACAATGCCCCTTTTTACCTGATCGTAAAATCAGCGGGTAATAACCGGAATGAAAACGGACCGGAAGTTGGGCAGCCTTATTATCGCCGCAATGCAAGCGGACAGATGACTACCGCGGGTAATCGCCCGGCCGGGATCAGCAGTAACGATGGCTACGATATTATTTCATGGGACTGTGGCGCCAAAAATATTTTAACCGTTGGCGCGGTAAACGGTATCCCTTCGGGTTATAGCCGCGTAGATGATGTGGTAATGAGTGCCTTCAGTTCCTGGGGTCCCACCGATGATGGAAGGATTAAACCCGATCTGGTGGCAGATGGTGTGAACATTTTATCTCCCATTGCTACTTCTACTACCAGTTATGCCACGTATAGCGGCACTTCTATGTCGGCACCCAATGCAACCGGATCCCTGTTTCTTTTGCAGGAATATTATTCAAAACTTAAAAATAGCTCTACGGCTTTTCTTCGTTCAGCCACACTGAAAGGACTGGCGATCCATACTGCTGATGAAGCAGGTATTACTGCCGGACCGGATTACAAATTTGGCTGGGGTTTATTGAATGTGCAAAAAGCAGCAGTGGCCATGAATGCGGCGGTAAGCTCTAATAATGCAGCTACCAGTAACCACCTCTTGTATGAGAATACCTTAACGCAGGGACAAAGTTTCGCCACCACGGTGATTGCATCGGGTAAAGGTGCTTTGCAGGCCACTATCTGCTGGACGGATGTAAAGGGCTCCGTAGACAAAGTAAACCTGTTGAATAACCGCACCAAAAATCTGGTGAATGATCTGGATATCCGCATCACCAAAGGAACCCGCACCTACCTGCCATGGACGCTCGATGTAAACAACCCGGGAGCATCTGCTATACCTGGCGACAATACCATTGATAATGTAGAAAGAATTGATGTTGACAGCACCGTACCTGGCCAAACCTATACCATCACTGTATCGCACAAGGGTACACTCGCAAGGAGCTCGCAGGCTTACTCGTTATTGGTGAGTGGTGTTGGCGGAACAGCATTTTGTGCTTCTACTTCCGGAGGCGGTGGTGCCAGAATTGATAGTGTTAGTTTCAAAGGCATTCAGTTTGCCAATACAGCTGGTTCTAAAACCTATACCGATAATACCCGTTTTGTAGCGGATGTTGAACCTGCAGAAACCATTCCTGTACGTGTGCGGGTGAGTACGGCTGATGCCACTACCGCCAGCCGAATTATTAAGATTTTTATCGATTACAATAATAACGGCGTGTTTGATGCAGCCACCGAACTGGCAGCTACCAGCGGGGTACTAACTTCTGCTGCGCAGACGTTTACGGCCAATATCACTACTCCGGGAACAGTTACCATAGGCAATATCTGCCTGATGCGTGTAATTGTACAGGAAACCACTGTGGCAGGAGATGTAGCCGCCTGCGGTGCTTATGGTAAAGGCGAAACACAGGATTACCGCGTAAGGGTAATCAATCCTTCCAACGATCTTGCCATCAGCGAAATTGTTGCTCCGGCCGGTAATGATTGTGGCAGTGCAGCCCAGTATGTTACGGTTAAGATCCGCAATAATGGTTCTATCACACAAAGCAGTATACCCATTACGGCTACCATCAGTAACACATCCGGTACCGTGGCCAGCCTGTCGTTTACTTACCCGGGTCCGATAGCTCCGTTAACAACAGAAACCTATACTTTCCAAACACCGGTTGTTACAACGGGAGGTACCGTGTATACCATTGTGGCTGCTGTTAACAAAACGAACGACCAGTTTACAGCCAATAACTCGCTTACCTCCGCTATCACTACTGCGCCTAAACCAGCACCGGTGTCAGCGGCAGCCGGCATCTGCGGCTCCACTGTTAATCTGAAAATAAACAGTCCGGATAATTCCAATTATTTCTGGTACACGACCGCTACCGGTAATGCACCATTTGCGAATGGTCCTACTGCTACTACCACCACCATTACCAGCGATAAAACCTATTATGTTGCCAAGGAAGCGAAAACAACGATCGGACCTGTAAACAAAACAACCATCTCTACTGCGGGCGGTTACAATAGTTTCCGCTACAATTATGTGAAGATAAATAATTCAGTTCCTTTGGTCATTGAATCAGCGCGCATGTATATTGGTTATCCGGGTAAGATCAGGTTTACACTGGCTAATCTACTGTCAGAAACTTCTACCTCTTTCAACTACCAGGAATTGGCAGTAACAACAGTGGATGCTTATGCCACCACCAGCACACCTACCCCCGGTGCCGTAACGTCAAACACGGCAGCTGATACGGGAGCGATCTTCCGTTTAGATCTGCCGGTAGCTTCTATAGGGGATCATATCATTATGATTGAATGCCTGGACAGAAACGGAAATGTTGATACCGTTACTAATCTTGGAGCTACCATTTTCCGTAACAATGGTATTACCGGTGCCAATACCTACCCCATTGCCATACCCAATATTTTATCCATCACCGGTAACAGTGCGGGTACTACCCAGAGCCAGTTTTACTATTTCTTTTATGATATGAAGATCAATACAGGAGCCTGTGTAAGCGATAGGATCCCGGTGGTAGCCACCACCATTGCCGCACCGGTAATCAGCCAGCAGGGCGACTCTCTTGTAAGCAGTATTGCCGCGGGTAACCAGTGGTATTACAATGATACAGCCATTAACCTCGCCAATAAAGCGAGTTACAAACCTACCAAAGCAGGCAGATACAAGTCGGTGGTTACAGATGGATTTGGCTGTCAGCAGGCATCCAATGAAATAACCGTAGTAATAACCGCCACCATTGATGTAACGGCAAGAGAAATCAAGCTGAACGTATCTCCCAATCCGAACAATGGGGTGTTTAACCTCTCGTTCGAGGTAATGAGCAAAGCGGATCTTTCGATAGAGTTACTCAGTTCTTCGGGGCAACGGGTATATAACAGTACTACACCGGGATTTGTGGGCAAATACGCAAAACAACTGCGCATTGATAAGGTAAGCTCAGAATTTTATCTCCTAAAGATTACACATAACAAAAAGACCTATCTTCAAAAGCTATTGATTCAACGATAATCAAAATTTACCAGAAATACTAAAGGCCATAATAACTTTATCATGGCCTTTAGTATTTATAAAACAGGGTATTATTGTGTTTATATTGAGCTATACCATTGGTTATACTATGCATTTCTTATAAATCGCATTATTTGTACACTCTAAAAGGAAACGTGGCAGCACCTATCACACTGCAAGATGATAAAATTCAAACGGCAGTTCAATCGGTATAGCACCTCGTTTCTGAATACAGGTTCCGGTAGTACACTTCAACTACTAGTCAGGGTGATTAGTTTCAACCGACATACATAACTAAGGAATTGGAAAATGAAAAAGTTATTTCATCACACGGTACCAGATGCTAACAATATATTTTAACATAGAAAATTTGACAAAGATTCCTAATCTGAATTTCCTATAAGCAGTAAACATGATTCACAATAACGAAATAAGCGACTTTGCAGTCGCTTATTTTTCTGAAGCCAATTCGCTTTTTTTGACTAACTATGTATGTAGCATTTTAAATAGTCCTTAGTGGTTTGAAATATTGAGATAGTAGAGAATTCCCATAACATCAACTCTCTGAGTGGCAGCCACTGCTGCTGATGCATTAACCACCCCATAGCCCATTTGTTCATGCCAGGTTCCATTAGGTCGTCCTGCCTTGTTGGCATAAACATACGGACCCCATTTTTGTGCAGTAGATTCAATAATATTGCATACCTCATATCCGTATAAGGTTGGGTTTTTTGATAATATTAGTGCTGCAATACCTGACACATGTGGACAGGCCGCAGAAGTTCCCCAAAAATTTTGAATATACTTATCAGGAGTGTAACCTGGCTCCCCAGAAATATCAGTTGTAGGCACCAATGTTCCAGGAGCCATAACATCAAGCTGCGGGCCATAACTGCTAAACCAGTAACCTTCTCCGTTGTCGGTACAGCCAATTGCTCCATCTTTTCTGGTTCCGCACTGTGTAACAGCACCTACAGCTATAACCCCAGGATTGTCGTTTGCGGGATATTCAACATCTGTTCTATACCCACCATTCCCTGCGCCAAAAACAAGAACACAGCCTTTCCCTCGCCGGCCAAAGGCTAAAGCCCTAGCTATTGCTTTATCAAGAGAAGGGACTTTTATCGCTCCCCAAGAATTATTGATTACATCCGCGCCATGATCAACAGCCCAGTTTATTGCATCGGCCGCTAACATAGATATTTCTGGAGTAGCCCATCCAATAAAGGGGACACTAACTGACATTAACCTGCACCAAGGGGCAACCCCGGTAATACCTTTTCCATTTTCGCGGGCGGCTATAATCCCCGCAACAGCTGTACCATGCGGCCCACGAATCATATTGCCCCCTCCTGTTACTATATCATGGTTTTGTATTGGAGGATACGATGACATATCCAAATCTTCGTGACTAAAATCTACCCCTTGATCTATCACAGCCACATTAATAACCGCACCGGTAGATCTGGTTTGATGCAATGCACCGCATAATTTTATGTCTACACCCGCAGAACCACCCATTTGGGCTGTATTATTAGCACCCCATTGATTGGCAAAGAATTCGTCTGTTGGGCAGGATAAAGGATAGATCATTGATATATCCGGTTCAGTTTCAGAAAAATACCCGGTTTGATAAAATAAAGCCGCCATGTCAAGAGCAGACTCAGTTGAAGACAATGTATACCAAAGCGGCATGAACTCATTCTGCCGAACTATGATAGCGCCATAAGTGTTTGCAACCTGAGTCAATAGTTCATAATCACCAGAAGATTGCAACTCTACATTAAAAAGTGAACTAATACCAACCGGTATTCCATCCGGATCGATAAAAGTAGGGTATACATCTGTATACCGATCAACTTTTTTCAGTTGATTCACGATAGCAAAATATTCCTGCTCCGATGCTTTTTTTGCCAGTTTTAACTGCCCATAATAATGTTGCTTCTGTGAAGAAGAAGATGGAATCGTACTTTGAGT
>SCVK01000067.1 GCA_004297075.1 Chitinophagaceae bacterium | reverse complement strand
GGGCATGAAAAACATGATTTTTAATGGCTTGTAAAGTCGGTCTTTTTTCTTAAAAAACAAGCCGCTTTCTTGCAGAATCGGTACAATAATTACCTTCGCCGCCAAATGAAAGATCAGGTGATCGTGAAGTCGTCGAAAAAGAACCGTTGGGTGCTGGCCATACTACTGCTGACAGCTGTTTTGCTGGGAGGAGCCTGGCTGGTGGAGAACCAGGCGGGTACTGCAACCGTACCGGCTCATCCGGCCCATACTGAGGCCGGCATTGCCCCCTACCGCTACGATAGCACCAAAAAGTATATTTACCTCACTTTTGATGATGGCCCCCAGCCCGGAACCCTATCCTGTTACCATCTTTGCCTTACGGAAGGGATCAAAGCCAGTTTTTTTATGGTTGGACTGCACGAAACCATGAAATCAGACGGTAAACAGATCGTAAATATGATCCGTTCAGGATATCCCCGGTTTTTACTGGCTAACCACAGTTATACGCACGCCAACAATAAGTACCTCAATTTTTACCATCACCCGCAGAAAGCGGCGGCTGATTTTTTTCAGTCACAGCAAGCCCTGCAGGTACCTTACCTCATTGCCCGTTTACCCGGCAACCGTTCCTGGGTCAGGGAGGGAGAGTTGCGGGCTTCGGGCCTGGTACGCCCCGTTGCCCGTTTACTGGATAGTGCCGGTTATAATGTGATTGGCTGGGACCTGGAATGGGATTTCAACCACCGTTCCGCCCGCCCGGTAGAAACGCCCGAAACCATGGCCAGGGCCGTGGATAGTGCTTTTTACAAATCCAATACGCATACCCCCAACCACCTCGTTATTCTTACCCACGACCGTATGTTCCGCCACCCGGCCGATGCGGATTCGCTGGCCAAATTCATCCGCCTGCTCAAACAGAATCCCGGTTATGTGTTTGAAACGGTGGATCATTATCCGGGATTGAAGAAGCTGAGGCCTTGAGGCGTGAGTGGTGAGTAGTCAGTAGGTAGTTGTCAATGGGCAATGGTGAATGGGCAATAGTTGGCCATTAAGTGGGTTACCTATTCCCCTCTCACTCCCTACTCACCACTGACCACTCACGATTGACGATTCCCGAATTTTAGTGTTTTATTAAAGATTACCGCTTCGTAACCCTTTCTCAATTCCGTATATTTGTACTTACTAAATTTCCAACTATGGCCATTTTTAAATCGGGTAACCCTACGCTGACAGAGAAAATGTTTGACAGGAGTCTGCATATCGAATCCAATATGCAGGGCACGATGAGTGTGCGGGGAACCCTGAATAAATTCGGATTTCTTTTATTGATGATCATTGCGGGTGCTGCGTATAGCTGGCATCTGTTCGAGCAGGCCCAGACCGGCCTGATGAATACCCTGATGATGGTGGGCATTTTCGGCGGACTGATCACTGCCATTGCCATTTCTTTCAAACCCAACTGGGCCCCTTACCTGGCGCCATTGTATGGTTTGCTGGAAGGATTGTTTGTGGGTGCCATTTCCGCCATCCTGAACGCGGCTTTTGCTGAAAAATATCCCGGCCTGGTAATGCAGGCGGTAGGTTTAACTTTTGGTGTAGCCATTGCCGTATTCCTGTTGTATAATTTCCGTGTGATCCGCGCTACTGAAAAATTTAAATCAGTGATCATTGCATCTACCATGGGTATTGCTTTGTTCTACCTGTTAACCATGGTGCTGCGTTTATTCGGGGTGAATGTGAGCTTTATGTACGACAGCAGCATGCTGAGCATTGGCATCAGCCTGTTTGTAGTAGCTATTGCCGCGCTGAACCTGATCCTGGATTTTGATATGATCGAACAGGGAGCAGAAAGAGGAGCCCCTAAATTCATGGAATGGTTTGGTGCATTCGGCCTGATGGTAACCCTGGTATGGTTATACATCGAAATGCTGAAACTGCTGAGCAAACTGGGCAGCCGCGATTAAATAAAAACAATTATCTTTTGATAAAGCCATCCTTTTTGGGGTGGCTTTTTTATGTGCTTACTGTATTGCGGAGGCGAAATGCAGTACCTTAGATGATGAATTGTGAATGGTGAATTGTCAATGGGCAATGAGGATATCACTGGGGAGCTTGCTGACTGCTTCTCAACATGTATTCGCCATTGACCATTGCCTGTTCACCCTAAAATTTTTCGCTGCAATGGATTTTAACCGACAGAATTATACGAATGAGGAACTGGTAAACATTTACCGGCACCTTCTGCTGCCAAGGATGATCGAAGAGAAGATGCTGGTGCTGCTGCGGCAGGGTAAGATCAGTAAATGGTTCAGTGGCATTGGGCAGGAAGCTATTTCGGTGGGCGCAACCATGGCCCTGCTGGCAGATGAGTGGATCATGCCGCTTCACCGTAACCTGGGTGTGTTTACTTCGCGGCAGATGCCCTTGCATAAATTATTTATGCAGTGGCAGGGAAACAAAGAAGGCTACAGCAAGGGAAGAGAAAGAAGTTTCCATTTTGGTACGAGAGAACATCATATCTGTGGTATGATCTCACACCTGGGTCCGCAACTAGCCATTGCAGATGGGGTGGCATTGGCTTATCAGCTCAGAAAAGAAAACAAAGTATCCCTGGCATTCAGTGGCGATGGTGGAACCAGTGAAGGCGATTTTCATGAGGCACTGAATGTAGCTGCAGTATGGGGATTGCCCGTCATTTTTGTGATCGAGAATAACGGGTATGGCTTGAGTACACCTGTTAATGAACAATACCGTTGCGAAAGCCTGGTAGATAAAGCCAAAGGCTATGGTATGGAAGGTGTTCGAATAGATGGGAATAATATCCTCACTGTTTTTGATACCATCAAAGGGGTGCGCGACTATTGTATCCGCGAACAGAAACCTTACCTGATCGAGTGTATGACTTTCCGCATGCGCGGACATGAAGAAGCCAGCGGCACCAAATATGTTCCCAAAGAATTGTTTGAAGAATGGGGCAGAAAAGATCCGATCAAAAATTTTGAACAGTTCCTGACCGATCAACAGGTGATCACTGAAATGCAGGTGGCCGCTATCAGAAATGAGTTCAGAGAATATATAGATACAGAACTGCAGCAGGCGGCACAGGCGGCGGAGATGATTGTGGATGAAGCGGAAGAAGTGAGGGATGTGTATGCGGGGAAGTCTGGAGTTGGGAGTCTGGAGTCTGGAGTGAAGGTCATCGATACTCACCACTCACCACTCACCACTAACGACTCACCACTGACGACTCACGATGCAAGATTTGTTGATGCCATCCAATCCGCCCTGCGGCAAAGTATGGAGCAACACCCGAACCTGGTATTGATGGGGCAGGATATTGCCGAGTATGGCGGTGCGTTTAAAATTACAGAGGGGTTTGTAGAAAAATTTGGTAAAGCCAGGGTTCGTAATACGCCTTTGTGCGAGAGCGCCATTGTGGGTAGTGCGCTTGGCCTTAGCCTGGAAGGTTTCAAGTCTGTGATGGAAATGCAGTTCGCCGATTTTGTAACGGTAGGGTTTAACCAGATTGTAAATAATCTCGCTAAAATCCATTACCGCTGGGGACAGAACGCCGATGTGGTCATCCGTATGCCAACAGGTGGTGGGGTAGGTGCAGGACCTTTTCACTCGCAGAGTAATGAAGCCTGGTTTACGCATGTGCCGGGTTTAAAAGTAGTGTATCCGGCTACTCCGCACGATGCAAAAGGATTGCTGATCGCGGCTATCAATGATCCTAACCCGGTGATGTTCTTTGAGCACAAAGCTTTGTACAGAAGTATCAGCGGTGCCGTGCCGGAAGAATATTATGAGGTAGAAATTGGTAAAGCAAGATTGGTAAAATCGGGTAATGATATTTCTGTGATCACCTACGGTGCGGGTGTACATTGGGCGATGGAATACCAGGAACAACATCCTGAGCAGTCTTTGCATATTCTGGATCTGCGTACCTTATTGCCATTGGATTATACGGCTATTAAAGAAGCGGTAGCCAAAACAGGTAAAGTATTGCTGTTGCATGAAGACACTTTAACAGGAGGCATTGGCGGAGAAATCAGTGCCTGGATCAGTGAACATTGTTTTGAATTACTGGATGCGCCGGTGATGCGCTGTGCATCACTCGATACACCAATCCCTTTTAATATGGAGCTGGAGAAAAATTTTATGGCGAAGAGCAGGCTGGGGGAATATGTGCAGAAACTGATCAACTACTAAAACAAACCGCGCCTTTGCGCCTTTGCGAGAAATTTGCACGCAAAGGCGCAAAGGCGCGGTAAAACAGTTATTTCCCCTTTGGCCTGAAGTAACGGATCGGTGGTGCAGGTTCTTTTTTCAGTTGAATACCTTGTGTGGGTAATAACTTCAACGCTTCCTGTACCGCTTTCTCCAATTGCGGATCATGGCCCTCAATAATGGCTTTGGGATCCTGGAACACTTCTACATCAGGCGCAACACCCACTGCTTCTACGGCCCATTCTCCATCGGTATCTATAAAACCACCTCTCGGAGCTACCATGCTTCCGCCATCAATGAACGGCGGGGTATCCCAGGTGCCCACCAAACCACCCCAGGTGCGTGTACCTACCAGTGGCCCGATCTTCATCTTACGGAACATATAAGGAAACAGGTCGCCACCAGAGCCTGCATTTTCATTAATGATCATCACTTTGGGTCCCCAGATCCCGGCCATGGGCGTGGTAGATACTTTATGACCTGCTACACGGTTATTAAAATAGCCCTGCAGTTTACGGCTCATTACATCAATCATATAATCGGCAGCAGAACCACCACCATTGTTTCTTTCATCAATCACCGCTCCTTTTTTATCCTGCTGAGAAAAATAGTACCGGTTGAAATACGTATAACCCGGATTGCCGGTATTGGGTACATATACATAAGCCAGTTTACCGTCTGATAATTGGTCTACCTTTTTCCGGTTACCCTCTACCCAGTTGCGTGAGCGCAAAGCCCCTTCATTGGCAACAGGTACCACGGTAAGACTTCTCGCTCCTTCCAGCGAAGGTTTACTGTTTACGCGGATCTTTACCTGGCGGTTGGCACTGCCTTCAAATAAGCTATAAAGGTTCATAGAAGCAGTAAGGGGTTTGCCATCTACTTCCACTAAATAATCTCCTTCTTTCACATCTATTCCCGGGCCGCTTAACGGTGCGCGTAATTCAGGATTCCAGTTTTCACCGGTATAGATCTTTTTGATCCTGAAAAATCCATTGTCTGCCTCGTAATCTGCACCCAGTAAACCTATCGGCACGTTGGGCACATCCGGGAAATCACCGCCGCGTGTAAAGGAATGTCCTACCGATACTTCACCACCCAGGATATCGATGATATAATTGAGATCTGAACGGTGTTTTACATGCGCCACCCATGGCTTGTACCAGTTGTACACTTTATCCCAGGGTGCACCATGTACATTGTCTACATATAAAAAATCGCGCTGATAGCGCCAGCCTTCCCTGAAGATCTGTTCGGCTTCTTTGGCGGGGTCAACAAATACTTTCATACCCTCCACTGCCAACCGGCCCTCGCCGGGTCTGGGTGCTGCTGCGGTACCAGTAATAAACCATCCACCGGCATTTCTGAATAAAAGACTTTTCCTGTCAAAGCTTGTTGTGTTACTGAATACGCCTCTGGCAAACTCGGTTCCTTTTTTATCTTTTAAACTATAGCGGGATAGTACCACACCCGGTTCGTTCTGGATGCCTTCTGAATAAAAAACGGTTCCCTCAGGACCAGCAGTTAATTCCAGGTAGTTGCGTGCGGGCAGGTTGGTAGAGAGAATGCGTTGTTCTATTCCGTCAAAATCAATTTTCACTTTTACGCCTCCGGCGGCTGCCGCAGGTTTGGCGGCGGCTTTAGAAGTATCGCCCGGTTTTTTTTCTTCTTTGGCAGGTTCTTCATCGCTCTTGGGTTCAAAGGGTGAGGGGGCATCTTTACTTAATACCGCCACATACAAAGCCCGGTTCACCGGATAATTAAAACTGCTCATATCCAGCCAGCCCGTACTTAACCCGTAATCGGTACTGGCGAGGAAGTAAAGGTATTTTCCACTCTCATCCCACTGCGGATCGATGGCATCGGATAAACCATCTGTTAAACGTGTACTCTTTCCGGTTTCCAGGTTATACAACTTAACCGCTTTAAACTGGTTCTCCTGGATCTGCACATAAGCGATCCATTTACTGTCGGGCGACCAAACAGGATTCATTGTACGGTTTGGATGCGCCATTCGGTCTGTATCTGCGAGTTTTATTACGCCTGTTGCCAGGTCAATGTACCAGAGATTGTAATCGGTATCGGTAAAAGCAATGTATTTACTATCGGGCGACCAGGCAGGTAAGAAATAAAATTTATTGTTGGGGATCGGATAGGCTTTCGGTGTTTGCAAACCAGACTGATCGCCTACCAGTAACTGGTATTCGCCACTGGCATCAGAGAACCAGGCAATTTTTTGCCCGTCGGGCGACCAGGTGGGATAACGGTCGGCCACACCTGTTGACTTAGTGATATTGCGCCAGTCGCCATTTTCCTTCGGCATGGTAAAGATCTCTCCGCGACTTTCAAATAAGGCTCTTTTGCCGGTGGGCGATAAACTTGCATTGATGAGTGAACCTGCCCCCAGGTTATTCCACCTGGGCCTGCCCCAGTTCAGATCTCCGGCAACGTTGATAGCAAGCTGTTTGCTCTTGCCGGTGCTAAGATCAAAACGATGCAGGTAGCCGCCCTGCTCATATACCAATGTGTTATTATCGGCTGCCAGGTTTTTGATATCAAAGTCTTTGTGAAAAGTTACCTGTTTCTGTGTTTTTGTTTTGGGATCGTATGACCATACGTTGTTGATGAAATCCTGCTCTGATAAAAAATAGAGCATACCATTTGCCCAAACCGGACTGCTATGTCTTTCCTTATCACCCTGCACTGTTTTTACCGTTTCTCTTGTTTTCATGTTGAAGATCCAGATAGGCTGTGCCTGTCCGCCACGATAATTACGCCACTCCACATCCCATAACGGGGAGGGTTGGTAGGCCATCTGCTGCCCGTCTTCAGAAAGGGTTCCGGTAAAACCAAAGGGAAGTATCATGGGCTGGGCCATACCACCTGCCGTACTGATAGTATAAAATTTACTGGTGGCCGTAGGAAAACCCTCTCTGCCGGAAGTGAAATAAATGGATTTGCCATCGGGTGTCCAGCCCTGCACCAGGTCGGCCGAGGGATGCCAGGTAAGTCGTTTAGGTTCACCGCCTTTGCTGGGAATCAGGTACACATCCGTATTACCATCATATTGGCCGGTAAAAGCGATCCAGTTGCCATCGGGACTGAATTTGGGATTACTTTCTGTGCCCACTGCACTCGTTAATCTGCGGGCATCTCCGCCATCAATACCAGTGATCCAGAGATCATCGGCATGCACAAAAACGATCTGGTCTTTGCTAACATCCGGCTGGCGGAGCAGCATGGTACCCTGCGCCAAGGCAAAATGGCTAAGTAATATGCTGACAAAGCAGAAGATAAGTCTCCTGCAGAAAGACGGGCAGTATTTCATATACAGTTAGTTTTGGTATAACCAATATACTCAAAGAATGGTAGAATCCCTAGCAGTAAGTGACGATCGGCGTTGGGGGGGGATGAACTGCGGGTCTCTTTGTGTATTTTTAGTTAACTTGATCCTCCTGTAAAATAGCTGTTATGCCAAAACACTACCTGCTCAAACCTTTTTTTTGCTGGATACTGCTCCTGCTTTGCTGCATCGGATATGGACAGAACCAGCCCGGTAATCCTAATGCATCGTATCAACCACCTGTTTTTACAGATGCGGCCCGTTTGCAGAAACTGGAGAACTATTTTCCGCTGGTTGAAAAAATGTATAAAGACTATGCAGAAAAAAATCATTTCCCCGGTTATGCTTTTGGCATTGTGCTCGATGGCAAACTGGTATTCTCGGGAAGTGGTGGCTATGCGGATATTGCGAAGAAAGTACCGGCCACTACCAAATCCATGTTCCGCATCGCTTCTATGAGCAAGAGTTTTACTTCGCTCGCCATCCTGAAACTACGCGATGAAGGCAAACTGAAATTAGATGATCCTGTTTATCTCTATATCCCCGAAATGAAGGGCCAGAAACTCAGTAAAGATGCACCGGAGATCACCATCCGTCAACTGCTGACACATTCGGCTGGCTTTCCGGAAGACAATCCCTGGGGCGACAGGCAGCTGGCCGATACCGATGCGGAACTGATCGCGATGATTAAAAAAGGAATCTCTTTCTCCAATGCGCCCGGTATTAGCTATGAATACAGCAATATGGGTTTTGCCATGCAGGGATATATCATTAAAAAAGTAACGGGTATTCCTTACAGCGATTATATCGAAAAAAATATCTGGCAACCGCTGGGTATGACGCAGGCACAATGGGAATACAGCAAAGTACCTGCCAATGAACTGGCACATGGGTATCGCTGGATCAATGGTAACTGGCGCGAGGAAGCTTTGCTGCACGATGGTATTTATGGCGCCATGGGAGGGATGATCACTTCTATCGAATCGTTCAGTAAATATGTGGCCCTGCATCAATCAGCCTGGCCGGTGAGGAACGATGCGGAAACAGGTCCGGTAAAAAGAAGTTCCCTGCGCGAGATGCACCAACCCTGGCGTTTTATCGGGCTCAATCCCAACTATAAATATCCCAGTGGCAGGGCCTGTGCCATTACTTCTGCCTACGGCTATGGATTAAACTGGAGCCGTGATTGCGAAGGCAGAGAATATGTGGCGCATAGCGGTGGCTTACCGGGTTTTGGTAGCAACTGGCGCTTTCTGCCTGAGTATGGCTTGGGAGTGATCCTGTTTGCCAATGTTACCTATGCACCTACCACACCGCCCAATTTTGCTGTACTCGATAGCTTGATCCGTTTGGCCAAACTACAGCCGCGTCAACTGCCCCCTTCTGCCATTCTTACCCAACGGCGTGATGAACTGGTAAAATTATTACCTGATTTTACCAATGCAGTTAACGCGGGCATTTTTGCAGAGAATTTTTTTGCAGATTATATACTTGATTCACTGAAGAAGGAAGCAGCAGCAATTTTTGAAAAAGCCGGAAGGATCAATAAGGTAAGAGAACTGGTTCCCGAAAATCAGTTACGCGGGTATTTTATCATGGAAGGAGAGAAGGCGAATGTTTGGGTGAGTTTTACACTTACTCCGGAGAATCCTGCACTGATTCAGGAATATCATATCAGGGCGATAGAAAAATAATGGCAGGTTTGTTTTGCTGTTGTAAGCTATTAGCTGGTAAACGTTTTCTCTGTGAAACTCCCTGTCTCTGTTCCTCTGTGTTTAAAAACACCACTATTCCAGGCATGCTCATTCATCTGTCTTTTTTTCAACACAGAGGAACAGAGTAACAGAGGGCCACAGATTATCTGTTACTTTGATCTTGAATATTTATATACTTAGCCAAATAGCAAAAGATTTTTTTAGTAATCTATGTGCATAAAAGCGCTACCTAATAGCGAAATAGTATATAAATCTTATCCTTTATTGTATAACAGATACAGCCATCAGTCTGGGTAGTTTTGTGTTAAATTATAAACATCATGACACATCAATACCATGTAACCGGCATCACCTGCGCCGGCTGTGAAAAAAAAGTAAAGAATGCTTTGAAGACCAATCCTCAGATCAAAGACGTTCAAATAGATCGTACCACAGAAACGGTGAGTATAGAAATGGAACAACCCGTTACAGTGGAAGCTTTACAGCAGGCCCTTGCCGGTTATCCCAAATACCAATTATCCGAAAAATAATAGGCACTGTGAGGCAGACTTAACAAGCTGATAGCCCGGTAGTTTGCAGGAAAGCATTACTGCTTCAGCGGCTTACCTACTTCTACAGAACAATCATGTCCCGGTTGTCCGTGCGGTGGATTGATCTTTACTCCCGCCGCATTTTTCACCGGACCGCCGGGTAAAGGCCTAGCAGGTTGTACTGGTGCAACTGCTGGTTTTCCGGCCGGAGAATTGAGTGGAGCCCCCACGGCAATATCGCAACGATGGTTGGGTTGTCCGTGTGGAGGATTTAAGCCAGCGGTAACTTTGGTAGCTTGTGGAGCTACGGGTGCTGTTTTAACAGCCTGCGGTGCAGCTACCACTTGTTGTACAGGAGCAGCAGGTGCTGTATTTACTACTGGTTTGTTAGGCATACCCGGCTTAGCCGGACTGGCCAGCATACCCGGAAATGTTTGTCCGGGACGAAGATTCTGTACCGCGGTTTTCGCTGGTGCAGGTGCAGAATTCAGTGGAGCACCCACGGCAATATCACAACGGTGGCCAGGTGCGCCATGGGCAGGGTTCAATCCTGATTTGGCTTGAGCCGCAATGGTATTAAAAGCGCCTGCCAGTAAGGCTAATAACAAGCCGGCAGACAGCAAACAGTTTCTTTTCATCTCTAAATATAAGAATCTGTTGCGTTATTGAATGATTTTGGGTGCTTATCTCAGCGAAAACTCCGCCTCTCTTATTCTCCCGGATGATAGGTTTTCTCTGCATGCTTCAATACATCTTTTTTATAGAACAACACATCTTTGAATTGCCCTTTGGTGTACATCTCGGCCTGGTCATTAAAATGGGTAGAACCGATGTCTCCACTATTACCCCCCGCCAATAAGGATTTGGCTTTGATCTTTTTACCGAACTCTACCGCGCAGATAAAACTATTGCCATTATAGCCATACCGCAGTTTTGTGCCGGGATAGGTTCTGCTCACAAAAGAAGGCAATGCCCCCCAGGTAGAAGCCGCAAAACCGCAGGGAATACTGGGCTGCGCATCATCATGTTTGTCTGTGATATCGGCTGTGATACGCTGGTAGCGGTTGATCTCTCCCCATGGTTTTTGCCAGGTACCAAACTTAGTGGTCAGCTCTTTCAGGGTGGCTACCAAGGGTTGCAATAATGCTTCGGTACTGGCACTGGCAGCAAAGCGGTAGGTTTTTTCTACCTGGTCCGCTTTATCTTCCGGTCCCTTAGGTCGTTGAATGGCGGGCCAGATCCTCTGCGCCCATTCAATGGCAAGAGTAGTGGCAACAGAGTTTTCGGCCGAGTTTCTGTTCCAGGCTTTCAGCAAAGCAATAGCGGCTGCCAGCTCTTTATAAGCTGGATTTTCCTGGTTGCTTTCATAGGCTTTCACCAATGCAGGTACCAGCACGTCGAATGCGGCAAGGTGGGTATCATAACCAGATACAATGGTTTTATCAATGGTATATCCACTTGTGGCGTCCAGGATCTTTGTTGCATTTACGCCCCTGAAATTTTCGCCCATCGGTGCCATATAAGCGGGGAAGTTTTCTTTTTTTGGACTGCTGCTTCCCGAAACGGTGAAAGGAGTGGAGTTACAATTCTGGATCCATCCTGTGGCAGGATTTTTTACCTGTATCAATTCGTTCAGTGTATGCAATCCCTTCCACTCGGTAGCAGAAGTACTGCCATCTACCGGCACCGACCAGTTATATTTCGGATCACGTTTGGGCATGAAATTGCCGTGCCAGTAAGCAATATTTCCTTTGTCGTCGGCATATACGGTGTTGTTGGATGTATTGGCCAGCAGTTCCATGCTTTTCTTGAACTCATCGTAATTCCTGGCTTTGGTTCGCTCCCATGATTGCACGATGCCTTTTACAGAACGGTTATTGGCTTTTACACTGATCCATTGTCCGTTTCTTTTCGCCATTACCGGGCCATGGTGTGTGTAATAAGTGGTAAAGGTTTTGGTAAGCAGGTTGCCGTTGGCGAGGTAACGGATGGTGATCTCCTTTTTACCCACCGGTCTTGTCTCGCCATCATATTCATATACCCAGTCGTTATTTTTCTTAGTCACTTTCTCGCGATACGAATCAGCTACATCACTGTAACTGGAAGTGTGCATCCAGCCAAGGTGTTCATTAAAGCCCTGGTACACAAAAAACTGTCCCCAGGTTACGGCACCATAGGCATGCAAACCTTCTTCGCTCTGCACGGCTACTTCCGGACGAAAATAAAAAGTAACATGCGGATTGATATACAGAATAGAATTACCCGAAGCCGTTTTTGCGGGCGCAATCGCAAATCCATTGGAACCACTGGGTAAAGGGTCCACTTCCTGCGGTATCACTGCTGCCGTTACCGCCGGTTCGTTGGAATAAAAATTCTTTAACTCATTCACAGAAACATCTGCCACATCAATTGCGCCGATACTGCCATCGGTCCATAACATCGGATACCAGGGTTGGAAACGCGAGAGTAAAGCGGGTTTTACAGAAGGATGTTTGTAGAGATAATAGTTGATGCCGTCTGCATAGGCGTTCAGTAATTTTTGTAACCATGGCGGACTGTTTTGGTAATCTTTCACAGCATTTGCCGAGTCAATGATCATCCGGATCTGCAGATCGTTGTAGAGATCTTTTTCGCCGTTCACTTCTGCCAAGCGCCCCAGTTTTTCGATATAGTTCATCTCTACGCGTTTAAAGTCATCTTCGCATTGTGCGTATAACAAACCGAATACAGCATCTGCATCTGTTTTTCCGTAGATATGCGGTATGCCCCAGTTGTCGCGGATAATGGTAACCCGTTTGGCTTGCTCCTTCCATTTACCGATCTCGGTTGTAGAAAAAGGTTGCGCCAGTAGTTGAACAGGTAATAACAGTAGACAGATTAATTTTCTCATGTAAGTAAGTTTACAAAGTGGTGCTGCTATCAGTTCCTTACAATTCATTTGCTTTAAGTACCCGCAGGATATTACCTCCCATTATTTTGGTAATATCTTTTTTGCTATACCCTCTTTCCAGTAAAGCTTTGGTGATAACCGGATAGGTGGTCACATCATCTAACTGTTGTGGTGCAGAGTTGATACCGTCAAAGTCCGATCCCAACCCCACATGATCTACCCCTGCCAGTTTTACAATATAATCCAGGTGATCCAGTAACAAACTCAATGGCGCGCGAGCCGCCTGCGCTTCTTCGGCATATTTATCTGCGAGCATGGTTACCGCATATTCTTTCTGGATGCCCGTTTTTACCAGCGAATCCAGTTCGGCCGCATGGGCTGCTACAAAACGGGCTTCTTTGCGTTTGGAGCTGCTGTCAACAAACCCGGAATAAAAATTCAGGTCTATCACACCGCCATTTTTTCCTACGGCAATGATCTGCTCATCTTTCAGGTTGCGGAAACTGGGGCAAAACGCATACGCATTGCTATGTGATACCATCACCGGTTTGGTAGTGGTTTGGATGGCATCCCAGAATGTCTGTTCGCCCACATGTGAGAGATCTACCATCATGCCCAGTTCATTCATTCTCCTGATCACCTGTTTGCCAAAATCGGTCAGGCCTTTCTGCGCATTGGCCAGACTGTCTTTTTTGCTCACTTCCAGCATGGCCGATGTGGCCCAGCCGGGCGAGTTGTTCCAGGTAAGTGTTAAGTAACGGGTACCACGGGCAAACAGTTTATCCAGGTTCTCCAGTTTTCCTTCAATCATGTGTCCGCCCTCTACACCAAACATGGCGGCCAGTTTTTTGTTTTTGATGGCCTGTTTTAATTCTTTCGAATTTCTGACGAGTGCAATTTTAGCAGGATTGCGACTGATCACGGCATCCAGGGTATCCATCTCACGGTTGGCCCAGGCAAAGGGATTTTCTTTATTACCATCGCACCATACAGAAAAGATCTGTACGTCTACACCACCCTGTTTGAACCGGTTCAGATCGGAATGGGTTCTGCCCTTGAGGTCCGCATCCATGCTTACTTTTTTCTCCATACAGGCAGTAAGGATATCATTGTGCGAATCAACAACAATGGCTTTGTCATGAATTTTCTGGTATTGCTGTGCCTGCACAGATAAGGGTAATAACAGAAACAATAATTTTTTCAGCATGGTAGGTTATTAACGGGTGAGTTGGAAACGGATCTGTTTAATGATATTCTCAAACTGGTCGGAAGCATTATTGCAAAGGATGATCAGTGTTTTCTGCTGGTCGATGAAGCGCATGATCTCTGTTTTATAACCCGGGTTATCGCCATTGTGCCATACAATGCGGCCGGAGGGGTCATCTGTAACGGGGATCCATCCAAAACCATAATTAGAGAGCTTGCCGTTATTCAATACCATCGGTTGAAAAGCCTCGGCCAGGGTAGCTTGTGATACCAGTTTATCTGTATACAGTGCCTGGTCCCATTTCAATAAATCACGAACGGTAGAACTGATACGGCCCGGCCCCTTGCGGTTACCCAGCCAGATGGTATAGTCGGAGGATGGGAAGGAATCTGCTCTTACAAATGCATCTCTTTCTTTCACATATATATGCCCGATCGCGAAATTTGTGACCGCTGCTTTTTCTGCCAGTGTGCGGATGCCCGTGTGTTTCATGCCCAGTTTGCGGAAGATCTCTTTGTTACAAAATTCTATAAAATCTCTCCCGCTCACTTTTTCTGCAATGCTGGCCAGCAATACATAACCGGTATTGCTGTACGCATATTTCTCGCCGGGTTCAAATAGTTTGGGTGGAGCGTATTGGTTCAGATAGGCAAGTATGTCCGGATTGCCTGCCACTTTGCTTTTATCCCAGTGTGCATCCATGATCTCCTGGTAATCGGGCAAACCGCTGGTATGGGTAAGCAGGTGGCGGATCGTAATTCCCTTGTAAGGGATGCCGAGATATTTCTCCACCAGGTCATCGTACTGTAACAAACCCTTCTCTTTCAGCATCATGATTACCATAGCGGTGAACTGTTTGCTAACGGAAGCCAGTTCAAACACATCAGTTGTCTGCAGGGGCAGTTGCCCGGCAAATTCGCGGTAACCCACTGCTTTTTCGTAGGTCACTTTGCCTTTTTCTGCCACCAGCACCACGGCACTCATCCGGTAATTAACAGCGGCGCTGCTAACAATGGAATCGATGGTTTTGTAACTGTCTTTTTGTGAATAAACGTAAACAGCCGTCAAACAAAAAGCGAGTAAAAGATATTTTCTCATCTATTAGTTTTTCAAACGTAAAGTAGTTCCTGCACGGGTGCCATTGTGTTTGCCTGCGTCTATGGTAAGTTCGCCATTAACCAGTACATACTGAAAACCGGTGCTGTACTGGTGTGGTTTATCGTAAGTAGAAAGATCCTGCACTTTCTGCTCATCAAACAGTACAATATCTGCAGCAAACCCTTCGCGCAGTAACCCTCTGTTGGGTAACTGAAATTTCTGTGCGGGTAAAGATGTCATTCGTCTTACCGCTTCTTCCAGCGAAATCACTTTTTCTTCGCGTACATATTTGCCGAGTACCCTGGCATTGGTGCCATATCCCCTTGGGTGCGGGTTACCGGCTGCAAACACCCGTATGCTGGCATCGCTCGCAAACATGTTAAAGGGGTATTGCATAATGGCTTTTACGTCTTTATCGCCCATGCCATGAAATACCATACCAGCCCCTCCCAACTCCATCATTTCTATAATGGTTTCGGCTTCTTCTTTCGCTTTGTGTTTTCTGCCTCTGAGCAGGTTCACTTCTTCAATACTTTTGCCATTATAGCTGCTATCGGCCCGGAAAGAAGCCACTACCGGATAACTGAAATGTTTCAGTTTTCTTTTTTTCAGTTTCCGCAGCATGTGTTCCGCCACTTTTTTTCTTACTTCCGGTCTTGCCAAACGGGCTTTGATCGAATCCTGTCCGTCAGATAACACCCAGTCTGGCAACAAGGTACTCAACGAAGTGCTGCTGGCTGTATACGGATACTGATCAATCGTTACATCCAATCCTTCCTCTCTGGCTTTAATGATCATGGGAATGGTTTCCTTACTCCTGCCCCAGTTCTGTTGTCCGCTCAGTTTAAAATGCGAGATCTCCACGGGCATCTTTGCTTCGCGACCGATATGGATGGCTTCTTCAATGGCCTGGGTTACACTGTCGCCCTCATCGCGCATATGGCTGGCATATATGCCATTGTACTTGGATGCCGCTTTGGCCAGGCGTACCACTTCTGCTGTTTTGGAATAGGTGCCGGGTATATAGATGAGCCCGGTAGAGAGTCCCACGGCCCCGTCTTTCATGGCCTGCTCCACAATGGCTTCCATGCGCTGCATTTCTGCTTCGGAGGGGTCGCGGTTGGCTGAACCCATGGCGGCTTTGCGAACATCGTTATGACCGATGAGGCTGGCTACATTGATGGATAGTTTCAAACTGTCGAGCATCGAAAAATACCGGCCGATATTCACGTTCGATCCGCCGCAGTTACCGGTAACCACCGTGGTTACCCCATCGTAAATAAAATTATCTGTAGTAGGTTGTCTTTTTTCTTCCCCTTCAATATGGGTGTGTACATCAATAAACCCCGGGGCCACTATCAAACCGGCAGCATCAATGGTTTTGGTGGCCGTCCATTTGCCGAGTTTACCAACGGCAACAATTTTCCCTTTCTGTACAGCAATATCGCCGTAAAACCAGCTGTTACCGGTGCCGTCGAGTATTTTGCCATTCCTGATCAGGATATCGGCCTGTTGGCCAAAACTTTGGGTAGCCAGAAAGAGGCCAAAAAGGAAAAGAATACGCATAATCAGTTATTGAGGATCATGAAATTAAGTAATCTCTGAATAGTCTGTGCGCTTCCCCGCTAAAACTGTAATTTTGCCAACTTTAAAAGAAGGATATGCTGAATAAGCTTGATGCGATAAAAGCGAGGTTTGATCAGGTAGGGGTAGCCCTTACCAACCCGGAAATTATTAATAACCAGAAGGAATTTGGTGCCTATAGCAAGGAATACCGCTCGCTGGAGAAGATTGTACAGCCTTACGAAGCGTATAAAAAAGTGCTGGCCGACTATGAATATGCCAAAGAGGCCCAGAATGGTTCTGATGAAGAAATGCGCGAACTGGCCAAAATGGAGCTGCCCGAACTGGAAGAAAAGAAAGAAGCCCTCGAAAAAGAACTGACCAAACTACTGATACCCAAGGACCCCCAGGACGATAAAAACGCCATTCTCGAGATCCGTGCCGGTACCGGTGGCGATGAAGCCAGCCTCTTTGCCGGCGATCTGCTGGGCATGTACCTCCGCTACTGCTCGCGCAAGGGCTGGAAAACGGCCATTGTGAGTGAAAGCGAAGGTACAGTGGGCGGATACAAGGAAGTGATCCTGGAAGTAACCGGTGAAGATGTATATGGTACCTTGAAATTCGAATCCGGTGTACACCGCGTACAAAGGGTGCCCGATACGGAAACGCAGGGACGGGTTCACACATCTGCTGCCACCGTTGCCGTAATGCCCGAAGCAGAGGAAGTGGATTTTGAACTGAAAGAAAGTGACGTGAAAATGGAAACCGCCCGAAGCGGGGGTGCGGGTGGACAGAATGTAAACAAAGTAGAGACCAAGGTGTTTTTGACGCATATTCCCACAGGTGTGGTAGTGGTTTGCCAAACCGAGCGCTCGCAGTTGGGCAACCGCGAAAAAGCGATGACCATGTTGCGTACCAAACTCTATGAAGAGCAGGTGCGCAAACAGGAAGAAGAGATCTCGCGCCAGCGTAAAACATTGGTTAGCACCGGCGACCGCAGTGCCAAGATCCGTACCTACAACTGGCCACAGGGCAGGGTTACCGATCACCGGATCGGACTTACTTCCTATAACCTGGATGCGGTGATCAATGGCGATATCGATGAGTTTATTGAATCACTGCAGATGGCCGAAAATGCGGCCAAAATGGTGAACCAATAAGCAAACTATGGTGTAACTTCAGGCATACAAAATACAGCTGCATGAAAAGCTTTGTATACATCCTGGTAATGCTCTTCCCTTTTTTGTCTTCCGGTCAGGGGCAGAGACTGCAGTTCATGAATGAAAACAACAGTTTTCTGAATGATGCGAATGGTCGCCCTATGTTATTGCATTCCGAATACCTAATAGAAGGTTCTCCCTTTTTTAACCAGGATTATTGTACCGCTAATCTCAAAGTACGTAACGGGAAATACTACCAGGGTGTTCAAGTGAAACTGAACCTGCAGGAAAACCTTGTAATCTACCATACCGGTGATGGAAAAGAAATGGCGGCTATTACGCCCATTGAAAAAATTGTTTTTGTGAACTGCGCGGATCCTTCCAAAAACCAGGTACTGCTCAGCGGTTTTCCGCCGGTAGATGGGGAAACAGTCAATAGCTTTTATGTGCTGCTCGACTCGGGCCATGTAACCCTGCTGAAACGCATTGGCGTGAATTACCGCGATGTGAAATATTATGGCAGTAACCAGACCACCCGTGTATTTGAGCAGAAAGAAATGTTATACGCCTATCAACCGGCTAAAGGAATGATACGTTTGGCAAAGGAGGAAGCAGCCGTACTTTCACTGTTATCCGATCAGCGAAAAGCGGTGCAGACTTTTCTCACGGCCAATGATCTCAAATGCAGAAAAGAAACCGACCTGGTAAAAATTATTCAGTTTTATAATGCGCTGCAGCAGTAGTCTGTTGTTTTGCTATCGGTTCCGGTGACCTGTTTTCATGCCTCGGTAAAATAAAATCATGGCTGATGGATGAAGTGGCCCTCCTGTTGTACATGCAGGTATTCCGGCAACCTATCTTTAAGAAAATTCTGACCGGTTTATGAAGCTACTTTTTTCATCTCCGAAATTATTGGCAGTGATTGCCTTTCTGATGTTTGGCCAGTTATTGTTTGGCCAGTTACAATACTCTATGACCACTTTGTCTGATGGTAATGGCAATCCTGTTCTGATGAAGAAGGCCGCGGCCGGAGAAACGGCCCACCTGTTTAAACCCGGGTATACTACGGCCATTCTATACCTGGCTGGTAATGGTAAACCGCTGATGGGAAACAAATTCAAACTTAACCTGCAGCAGAACCGCTTGTTTTTTATGGATGCCAATGGGGAAGAGATGGAAGTAACCAGTCCGGTAAAAAGTATTGAGTTCATCGGCGATCCCGGTAAAAATAACAATACAGTTTTTGAAAAAGGATTCCCGCCCATTGATAAACTGACAGCAGATAATTATTACCAGGTACTTGTAACCGGCAAAGCCGGCTTATTGATGGATACCAAATTTGCTGAAGTGGAATACAAGGAATATAATAGTGCTACTACTTCTATCCGGATAGACAGGCTCGTTAGTTTTTATGGAGTGGCATCAGGTAAAATGCAACGGCTCAGCAAAGCAGAGGATTTACTTTTATTACTGGGCGATAAAACCCGGGAAGTATCGGAGTATATCAAAAAAGAGAACCTGAAGATCAAAAAACAGGCTGATCTGGAGAAGTTGTTCCGCTATTACAACGGACTGTTTGATAAAGCGTAATCAGTTGCTTTTTACTTTCTGTTCGGCTTCGTGGATTTTCTGCTCCCATACCCAGGCGGTCCGCATCATATCTTCCAGGTTATAGCGGATCTGCCAGCCCAGTTCAGCAACAGCGAGGTTATTATTGGCGTAAATATTGATCACATCACCGGCACGCCTGGGGCCAATTTCGTAATTGAGTTTTACGCCACTTACTTTCTCAAACATCTGAATGGCTTCCAACACGGTAACCCCATCGCCTGTACCCAGGTTAAAGATGTCGCAACGGGTTTTGTTCTTTTCTTTTTCGAGATATTGAATGGCCAGCGTATGCGCATGCGCGATATCGCAAACATGAATATAATCCCTTACGCAACTGCCATCGCGGGTATCATAATCATTGCCATATACGGTCATTTTGGGAAGTTTGCCAATGGCAGTCTGGGTAATGACGGGTACAAGGTTCTGCGGTTTACCGAGCGGAATTTCGCCGATTAATGCAGAAGGGTGAGCTCCCACCGGATTGAAATAACGTAACAGAATAGTAGATAAACCGGTCTGGGAATGTGTAAAATCCTGCAGAATCTGTTCTCCCATCTGTTTGGTGGCGCCATAAGGCGATTCTGCTTTTTTGATGGGGGATGATTCCGTTACCGGAACCGTATCGGGGTTGCCATATACGGTGCAGGAAGAAGAGAACACAAAATGAGGTACCTGAAATTCCTGTACACATTTGAGCAGGTTGATCAGTCCGAAGATATTATTCTCGTAATATAAATTGGGCTCAGCAACAGATTCTCCTACTGCTTTATAAGCTGCAAAATGAATTACACCCGAGATATCCGGATTCTCCTGGAATACGGCACGTGTTTCATCAAAATTCTTCAGGTCTACCTTGTAATTTTTCACCTTTTTTCCCGTAATCTGCTCAATCCCACTCATGGCATAAGCTAAGGAACGGGAATTATCGTCGATGGAAACAACAGCATATCCGTTTTCGAGCAGATCTACAATAGTATGGGAGCCGATAAAACCGCATCCGCCGGTAACAAGGATCTTAGACATAGGCATGAGTTAGCCCGCAAGATAATTTGATATCCAGAATAAACGGTCAATCCGGGGGCAGATCAGATAAATAGTTTCAGCAGGTAGTAAACCAACGCTGCAATTGCGGCCGAAACAGGGATGGTCATGATCCATGCCCATAACAGGTTTACCGTTACACCCCAGCGCACAGCACTCAGGCGTTTGGTGGCACCTACGCCGATAATAGAGCCGGTGATGGTATGGGTGGTAGATACAGGGATCTTGAAATGTTCCGTCATGAATAAGGTAATGGCACCGGCTGTTTCGGCCGCAACACCCTCCAGCGGGGTTACTTTGGTAATGCGGGTTCCCATGGTTTTTACGATCTTCCATCCGCCGCTCATGGTACCCAGGCCAATGGCGAGAAAGCTGCAGAAAGGCACCCAGCTGTAAGCATTTACAAACTCATTAAAATCCATATGGTTGCCCTTGGTTCCCTCGTAATAGATCATGGCCGCGCCAATAATACCCATTACTTTCTGGGCATCGTTACCACCGTGACCCAGGCTGAAGGCCGCAGAAGATACCAGCTGTAATCTTTTGAACCAGCTTTCGGCTTTATAGGGGTTTGATCGTTTACAGATATGCACAATCAGTATCGTAATAATAAAAGCGATGATCATACCGATCAGTGGTGCAAAGAAAATAAACAGGAAAGTAGGTACCACTTTAACATAGTTGATCACATCCACACCCCCTCCGCTGAAACCACCGGCATGCGCAAGTGCTGCACCCACAAAACCACCCATCAATGTATGCGAAGAGCTGGAGGGGATTCCGAACCACCAGGTAATCAGGTTCCAGATAATAGCGGCAATAATACCCGCCAGAATTACTTCCAGTGTAATAAATTCTGCGTGCACCCATTTGGCTACCGTATTACCGATACCAAATTCCTTAAACACATACTTCGAGATGAAAAAAGCGGCAAAATTGAAGAAAGCTGCCCAGACTACGGCCTGAAAAGGCGTTAGTACTTTGGTGGAAACCACCGTGGCTATTGAGTTGGCCGCATCATGAAACCCATTGATATAATCGAAAATAAATGCGAGCGCAATGATGATAATGAGTATCGTGAACATAATAGGTAATTAGTAATTAGTAGTTAGTAATTGATAATTCAGTTGTTCCTGTATGTAATGAGGCAACTGTGAAATGCCCTATTACTAATTATTAGTTACTAATTTCTAATTAAATTAGGCGTATTTGATGATGATGGATTCGATCACATTGGCTGCGTCTTCACACTTATCTGTAACGATCTCCATTACCTGATAGATCTCTCTTTTTTTGATCACTTCCTTGAAATCATTTTCCTGTTGAAATAACATTTCAATACTCATATCAAACACATCATCGGCCTGGTTCTCGATACTGTTTACTTTTACCATGGCTTCGGTCATCTCGCGCAGGTTCTTCATATCGCGTAAGCCAAATACGGCTTTTTTGATTTCGTTGGAACCCTGCAAAATCAGGTCGGCCATTTTCTGGATACCGGTATCGTTGGGATTAACGCTGTAGAAGTTGATCTTTTTGGCGCAGGCATAGATATAGTCCGCAATATCATCCAGCGAGCTGGCCAGGTAGTGAATATCTTCACGATCAAAGGGTGTGATAAAGTTCCGGCCCAGTTCTGTAAAAATACGGTGGGTATTGTCGTCGTTCTTATGCTCCAGGTCTTCGATCTGTGCAAGAATGGCGGCGCGTTTGTTGGGGTCGGGCTCACTCACCATTTCTTTCAGTTTAATACCCATTTCATGGGCTTTATCTGCCACGTCTTCAAACAGTTCGTAGAAGATCTTGTTCTTTGGCATAAAAAAACGACCGAAGTTGTTGATACCCATACAATAAAATTTAGGCAAAAGTAAGATTCTGGTAGTGATTGTATCCTTACCGAATTTAATTAATGATTTGGTAACATTGATTTTTCAGCCCTTTTTGTATATAAAATGCCGGTTTTTGTCATCATTGGTAATAGTTTGATGGCATTTTGTTCATTTTCAGTTAATCCTGGTACCTCAATTTTACCGCAGCAAGTAATAACCAACAGTTTTCTCTCATGTGCGGCCCCGATCTCTATCGGGGCTTTTACGTGAGGCCATGATAAAGCCGGAGGATCTAATCTTTCCGCACATCCAGTGTAAAGCCGATGGTGGTTCCTACATCCAGTTTACTGCGCACATGCATGGTCTGTCCATGGGCCTCTATAATATGTTTGCAGATGGCCAGTCCCAGCCCGGTACCACCCACATCGCGGCTACGACCCCGGTCGGTGCGGTAAAAACGTTCAAAAATGCGGGGCAGGTGCTCTTCCGCAATGCCCATGCCATCATCGCTCAGTTCTATCAGCACGTGTTGTCCATCGGTTTTGTAAATGCTGGCCACAATACTACCATCCTGTTTGCCGTATTTGGTAGCATTTTCTACCAGGTTATTCAGTACCTGCCGGATCTTTTCTTTATCCGCAAAAACAGTGATGGGCGATTCGCAGCCTTTTTTGAAACTGCACCGGATATTTTTGGCGCTGGTTTTAATAGACAATGATTCAAACGTTTCCCGTATAATATCCTGGATCACAAAATTTTCCTTGTACAAAGGCTGCTGGCCACTTTCCAGTCTGGAGATCTCGTCCAGGTCTTCTACCAGGGTTACCATCCGGTCCACATTACGGGCGGTATTCTCTAAAAAACGTTTGCTCAGTTCCGGGTTCTCCATGGCACCACCCAGTAAAGTGTCTACATAACCCTGTATGGCAAAAATGGGTGTCTTGAATTCGTGTGCAAGGTTTTGCAGAAACTCTTTGCGGTAGGCTTCGTTGGTTTTCAGTAATTCGATCTCTGCACTACGCTGTTCGGCCCATTGCTCCACATCTTTTCTTACTTCGTCGATCCCTTTCTGGGGAAGTATGTATTTGTAATAGGTTTCTTCCCGTTTGCTCGCTTTGGTCTGGTAAATGAATTTGTAGATGAGTTTGATCTTCCGGTAAATAAAAGATTCCAGCACAAAACGGATCAGGAAATAACTGCCGATAAAAGTAACCAGCAACGATACCAGCGCAATGAGCCAGTCGGGCCGTAACAGCCAGATCCCTGCCGAAATGGGGATCGACAGGATCAACGCCGTAAAAGCGGATAACTGCTGCGGGGAAAGGTTCTTGGTTTTGAACATCTGCTATAAAGTTACGGCAAACAAAATACAGGCAGCAGGATCGGGCAGCATTCCTCCGCTGATCCGGTACAGCGGTTCTGTAGCCGGGGTTTAAAGGTCAAATTTGTATCCCACACCCTTTACGGTGGTGATACAGTCTACCCCCAGTTTCTGACGAACTTTACGGATATGTACATCAATGGTGCGGTCGCCCACAATTACATCATTACCCCATATCTGCGAGAGGATCTCGTTCCGCAGAAACACACGGCCGGGGCGGGATGCCAGCAGGTAAATCAGCTCAAATTCTTTTTTGGCCAGGATCACTTCCTTATCATTGATGGTAACAAGGAACTTAACCGGATCGATGGTGATATTACCTATCACAATACTTTTTCCGGATCCGCCGTCGTCTTTATTCAGTCTTCTGAACAGGGCATTTACGCGGCTTATCAATACTTTCGGACTGATGGGCTTATTCACATAATCATCTGCGCCGGTTTCCAGGCCTTTGATCTGAGAAGCTTCATCGCTCATGGCGGTCAGGAAAATGATCAGGGTATCCTGGAACATGGGTTGCGTACGGAGGATCTGGCATACTTCCACCCCGGTTTTCTTTGGCATCATTACATCCAGGATAATCAGGTCGGGGTGAAGCTGTTTGGCCCGCTCAATGGCTTCATTGCCATCTTTGGCTGTGTATACTTCATAGCCCTCTTTGCCAAGATTGTAGCTCACTATCTCTAAAATATCCGGCTCATCGTCTGCTATCAGGATCTGTTTGGGCTTTACTTCCATGTCTTAACCTAATGTTTACACAAAATTA
>SCVK01000066.1 GCA_004297075.1 Chitinophagaceae bacterium | reverse complement strand
ATTCAGGATCGAACTTTTTACCTCATGTTCTATCCAGGGTTTGGTGAGGTATTTGTACACCTGGCCGATATTGATGGCATCGATCACGGCATTGATATCGGTATAACCCGTGATCAGGATGCGGATAGGGTCGGGATGTGTGGTCAGGATGGATTGGAAGAATTCTATGCCTGTCATCTTCGGCATCCGCTGGTCGCTCAGAATCACTTCTATGGGTTCTATCTCCAGGATCTTCCTGCCTTCTTCGGCTGATTCGGCTGAATAAATATTAAAGGTTCTGCGGAATGCGGCCCTGAACGAAGTGATGTTGTTGGGCTCATCATCTATATACAAAACATTGATCTTTTTCTCTTCCATGACTTGACTGGGGGTTTCGGTCGTTCAGTTGTTCAATACCGTAAATCTAACAAAAACATACGTTTATACAATAATAGTCAAACAAACGAATATAGTTTTGTTATTTTGTAGTGAATAATACTGATTGTGATGAATGGTCCCCCAAGCTTTGATACTGAGATCAGGATACGTGCATTCAGGGCAATAGATGATCCTGCCACCTGCCGCAAGTTTATTGCCGGCCACAGGAAGGTATTGTCTATATACGGGATCGAGAATATCACCACCAATACAGACGACTGGATCTTTAACCCCGCCATTTTTGTGATTGTGGTAGAAACCCTGGATGGGGAGAAACTATATGGCGGTGCGCGTATACAGGTAGCAGATGGCATTCACCCTTTACCGATAGAAGAAGCCACGGGTAAAATGGATCCCCGCATTTATGAAATTGTTCGGGAGAAAGCCCGGAATGGTGCTGCAGAGCTCTCGGGTTTGTGGAACTCGCGCGAAGTGGCCGGTTTCGGGATCGGCAGCCTGTTCCCCTCACGCGTAGCCGTGGCCCTGGCCAGCCAGATTGGGGTGAATACCATGTTCTCGCTTTGCTCGCCTACTACGGTCCGGTTCAAAGACTGGATCGGGGGTAAATTGCTGACAGAAGTAGGTAATAAAGGCACTTTTTATTATCCCAAAATAGACCTGGTTGCCACCGCCCTGTATTCGGATGACCTGATCAGTTTAGGGGCCGCGCATCCCCGTGAGCGGGAGAAGATCTTTTTCCTGCGCGATCATCCTGAGCATATCGGGAAGGAAAAATCTCCTTTCAAAAATCACCAGATCAGTATTCATTACCAGCTTTCTCTGCCCTCTGCCCACCCGGATGAATATAAAATTGACTATGCACCATTTGAGGCGGTGCAAGAAAAACAACCTGGATGAGAAAGATCGTATTAGCCGCCATCAGCAATATCCTGATGGTAATTCTTCCTTTATTAGGTAACCCTGCCTTAATCCTGCATCCCAAGATCCTGCTGATCATTGCGGGCAGTATTGCCATCTGGCTAACCCAACCACCGGTAAGCCTCAAAGAAACCAGCGACCAGCAGAACAGCGATCGTTTTTCGGTGATACTGATCCTGGCTATGTCGCTGGTGAGCGTGGTAGTGCCTGTGGTTCACTGGGCGTATTTTTTGCCGGAGAAAGATGGTTATGGCTGGGTGTTTTTTATGGGTGCGGGCATGATCGTAACCGGCATTGTTTTCAGGGCCATGGCCGTTCGGTACCTCGGCAAATATTTCACGGCTACCGTACAGATCCGCGACGATCATAGCCTGATTACGACCGGTCCGTACAGCATTGTACGCCATCCCAGTTATACCGGGGCCTTTCTAGCCATTGTAGCAGGTGGGGTGGTATTGGGAAGTTTGGCGGGATTTATTATATCTTGTATGGCCATGATGATCGCTTATTATGTGCGCATCGGCATTGAAGAAAAAGAACTGACCGATCGTTTCGGCAACGAGTACCTGCAGTATAAGCAGCGAACAAAAATGATAGTTCCCTATGTATGGTAGCGGCTTTTTTATAAGGCTGGTAACACAAAATCCCTTTCCTGGCAAAGCCATGAAAAGGAGCTGTTTATCAGGGTTATTACTATTGGTTCTTCTTTCCGGCAGCCAGGCGCAGGTTATCCGCATTACAGATCAGCAAAGTTCTTCTTTTGTGTCCGCTTCGCTGGAGCAACTGGTGGATCCTACCAACCAGCTTACGGCAGCACAGGTAAACCAATCAACCGGTTTTGTGCAGCTGAAAGGCAGTATTCCCGTGTTTAGCGGCGCTGTAAAAAATGCCTGGTTCCGTTTTACGGTGCAGAACAGTTCTGTTTCGCCTACCTTGTTGCTGAATATTGCCTATCCCAATCTGTCGCAGGTAAGCCTGTACGCGGCTGATAGCAACCAGACGCGGATGCTGGGCAGGCAGGGCACCGAAATCCATGCTACCGCTGTTATAGCCGGTTCTCCCAACCTTGTATACGACCTGCAACTGGCACCGGGTGCCACGCACCGCTACCTGCTGCATGTGTACAGTGAACACCCCATTATTGTTCCGGCCGAAGTGCATACCTATGATGCATTGCATAATTCCATCAATATACAGACCATTGTAACAGGTTTATACCTGGGTGTGCTGGCAGTGATGTTCCTGTATAACCTGTTCCTGTTTTATGGTACGCGCGATAACAGTTACCTGTATTATATCATTTATATC
>SCVK01000065.1 GCA_004297075.1 Chitinophagaceae bacterium | reverse complement strand
CCCTAAATTCCTTCCCATGGCATTGATCAAGAGCATTTCAGGCATCCGCGGAACCATTGGTGGCAAACCCGGCGATACACTCAGTCCGCTGGATGTGGTCCGTTTTACCGCTGCCTTCGGTACCTGGCTGGCCGGCGAATCTGCCAACAAAAAGATCATTATCGGCCGTGATGGCAGGATCAGCGGGGAGCTGGTTCAGCGCCTGGTGGTAAGTACCCTGAATGCGCTGGGACTGGATGTGGTAGACCTGGGCCTGAGCACCACCCCTACCGTTGAAATGGCGGTGGTATTTGAAAAAGCGGCAGGTGGTATTATTTTAACTGCCAGCCATAACCCCAAAGAATGGAACGCTTTAAAACTCCTGAACCATAAAGGCGAATTTATCAGTGGCGAAGTGGGAGCCAAAGTACTGGAGATTGCCGCCAAAGAAGATTTTGTATTTGCGGGTGTGGATCAGTTGGGTAGCTATACCACCAACGATCAGTTATTACAGCAGCATATTGATGCCGTTGTTAATTATCCGCTGGTAGATGTGGCCGCCATCAAAAAAGCCAAATTCAATATCATTATAGATGCGATCAACAGTACCGGTGCCATTGCGGTGCCGCAATTGCTGAAAGCCCTCGGTGTAAAAGACTTTACCGTACTGAATGAAGAGGTAAACGGCAAATTTGCCCATAACCCCGAACCCTTGCCCGAGAACCTGCTGCAGTTATGCAACGAGGTAAAAAAACAGAATGCCAGTATGGGTATTGCCGTTGATCCGGATGTAGACAGGCTTTGTTTTGTTTGTGAAGATGGAACCCTGTTTGGCGAAGAATATACATTGGTAGCGGTGGCAGATTATATCCTGTCGCAGCGCAAGGGTAATACGGTCAGCAATATGTCTTCTACCCGTGCCTTACAAGATGTAACCCTAAAACACGGCGGCGAATACACACCGAGTGCCGTAGGTGAAGTGAATGTGGTAAATAAAATGAAAGCAGTAAATGCGGTGATTGGTGGTGAAGGTAATGGAGGCATTATTGTACCGGACCTGCATTACGGAAGAGATGCCCTGATCGGTATCGCACTGTTCCTTACGCACCTGGCCAAACAGAAAAAATCGGTTCGCCAGCTGCGGAATACCTATCCGGATTATTTCATGAGCAAAAACAAGATCGAACTGACCGCGGGTTTTGACCTGAAGAAGATCTTTGATCATATCAAAAAGAAATACAAGAAATACCCCATCAATACCGAAGACGGTTTAAAGATCGAATTTGAGAACGACTGGGTGCATCTCCGCACCAGTAATACCGAACCGATCATCCGGATCTATGCCGAAAGTAATTTTGAGACCACCGCGGCCAATATTGCACAGAAACTGATGCAGGATATCAGGGAGGCGATGTAGGGAAGTTAGGAGTTGGGAGTTAGGAGTTAGGAGTTGGGGAAACAGGAATTGCTTTGATTTCAGTAAATTTGCACTCATGAGCGAAAGAATCTATCTCGACAATGCCGCTACCACTTCATTGGATCCCCAGGTGCTGGAAGCGATGATGC
>SCVK01000064.1 GCA_004297075.1 Chitinophagaceae bacterium | reverse complement strand
GTTTGTGGTACAGTGGTTTCTTTGGTGCGGGAAGTAGGTAACAGGTTAGGGTACATACCATAGGTACCACAGATCATTTTGCCTTTGGAGCCAATGAAAATGGCACCGTTGCCGCCATCGCCCATGATTTCGTTGGGGCCCAGCTCGTCCGGACGCTCGGGCTGGATACCGCCATCCATCCAATGCAGTTTAATGGGTTTACCGTTGGCGCCTTTGAAGGATAAGGTAATAGAAGAAGAAACCGGGCCAGAATCGGGATAGTTACCGCGGGTCCAGTTTTCGATATAAGGGGTGGCAACGCTGCACTCTGCTGATTCGGGATAACCGAGACCGAGTACGGCAAAAGCTGGGGCCATGATATGACAGGCCATATCGCCCAGTGCACCGGTACCGTAATCCCACCAGCCGCGCCAGTTAAATGGAATTAGTTTTTCTACATAATCGCGGTAAGGGGCCGTACCCAGCCAGAGGTTCCAGTCGAGCTCGGCAGGAACCGGTGGTTTGTTGGCACTCCAGGGAATACCCTGTGGCCAAACGGGGCGGTCGGTATAACAATAGATAGTGTGTACATCGCCGATGAGGCCGGCATTGTACCAATCCTGCAGTTGGCGAACACCATCGCCCGAAGCCCCCTGGTTACCCATCTGCGTTACCACTTTGTAATCGTGGGCGGCTTTGGTTAACATACGGGCCTCGTAAATATCGTGCGTAAGGGGTTTTTGAATGTATACGTGTTTGCCGAGCTGCATGGCGGCCATGCCAATTACAGCGTGCATATGGTCTGGAGTAGAAACGGAAACCGCATCGAAACTTTTGTGTTCTTTCTCCATCATTTCTCGGTAATCGGTATAGATTTTTGCCTTGGGGTAACGCTCGCGGCTTTTGCGGGTCTGGCGCGAATCTACATCGCAGAGGAAACCGATTTCGGCTTTGCCGCTCTGGTAAAAATTCCAGAGATCGCTTTCGCCCTTACCACCGGCACCTACGCCGGCCACTACCAGTTTATCGCTGGGGGCAGTAAAACCGCGGCCCAGTACATGGCGCGGAACAATGTAAAATCCGGCAGCTGCCAAAGCTGCATTACGGATAAAAGAACGGCGCGAACCGGCATTGCTGGTTTCGGGTGTTTTGTTACCTGATTGGGGTTTGTTTTTCATGCTGAACAATCGTTGGTTGTTTGAGAAAAAAATAGAGACATGAATTTATCGAAATATCGGATGGAAAGTAGCGAACAGCCGAAATAAAAAAGCAACAAACCTATAATAATCCGTGAAAGGCCATCGAACTTCTATAATATGGAATAACCAGGCGGGTACGGGAGGAGATACAATAAAAGACCGGATAAAGCGTTTGTATGACAGTTAAAGTCCAATACGCACTGCCTGTTCCCTGCGGGGAAACGGGCAGTTTTTATGTTAGAAGGGATAAGCGATTGATTTACAGGGAAGGAGGTCTTCTGTTTTCGCTATACATGTCTACACCGGTATACCTGCCCTCTATTTTTTTCAGTAAGGCGGTATCTACATACCCATATTTTTTCTGGATGCTGAGCGAGTCGGTGCTGATATAATTGATGATGATCCATCTTTCTGTATCCAGTGAAACACTTTTGGTGAGCGAAATTTTTCCGCTGGCTGTTTCGGCGGTAACGAGGTACTGACCTTTGGCAAAGCGGCCCACTTCTACTTCCTGTAAACCGGGTTTCAGGGTATGGTGAATAATGGTACGGGGCCTGCTTTTGTTAGTGTGGGTAACGGATAAACGAATGGGTGTTTCCTGGTCGGATTCGTTAAAGATAATAGCGTGTGCAACAGCGCGTGATGAACTACAAGACTGTACTAACCAGGCAGTTATCAAAAACAATAATAAAGACACGTACGAACGTTTCATTCAGATAAAGGATTTATTTTCATCAAAACCGGCGCAAAAGTAGTACCGGAACACATACATTCAAAAAATATTGAATGCAATATCGGAAGGATGACACGCATTGAGATGGGAATGTTGCCTCTTTGTGTTTTTATTTTTATGAGTGGTTGAGGGGGGAGATGAGTGGGTTTTTGGTTTTTCTACGAGCAGTAACTGAATTTTTACATCATGGGCTAAATGGATATTGAAACAGGGCCTTTTTCTCAATGGCTTCTACAATAAATGTTCTGTGGTAATTGTTCTTTTATTATATCACCCTATAAACGGTATTTATTTTTTCTACATCAAAAGGAGTGGTATTCAAAAAAAAAGATACATGCTTTTTATTGCGCGCGCTCACACTTAATTTGACAAAATTATTGTGTACTGATGTAACCGAAAGCCGAAGTGTGCGACGCAACAGCCGATGCTATGAAATACAACTGTTGGTGCCAACATTTTCCTAACTTGTATACTGCAAACCAAGTCTGCCATGTCCATTCTTTCACAGCTAACTGCCATGCGTCAATATTTCGACAGTGGTATTACCAAACCTTATGCTTTCCGCAAACAGCAGTTACTGGCACTGAAACAAGCCGTAGTAGTGCATGAGGAAGCCATTTATGCGGCACTGTATACCGATCTGAAAAAAAACAAGGAAGAATGCTGGGTTACCGAAAATGGTTTTTTTCTGGCCGAACTCAACGATACCCTGAACCATCTGCGCCAGTGGATGGCGGCTGAATCGGTTCGTACCAACCTGCTGAACCTGCCATCGGGCAGTTCTGTGATGCGGGAGCCATTGGGTGTGGTGCTGGCCATTGGTCCGTGGAACTATCCTTTTCAATTACTGTTTACTCCCTTACTGGGAGCCATTGCTGCCGGTAACTGCGTGGTACTGAAACCCAGCGAATTTGCACCCGCTACGGCAGCCGTGATGCAGCAAATCATTACATCTACTTTTCCGCCGGAATATATTCTCTACGTACCCGGCGATGGCGCCACCGTGATACCGGAGATGATGAACCATTTTTCTTTTGACCATGTATTTTACACCGGTAGTACCGCCGTGGGTAAAATCATTTATAAAATGGCGGCTGAACGGCTGGTGCCGGTTACGCTGGAGCTGGGGGGGAAAAGTCCGTGCGTGGTGGAGAGTGATGCCAATATCAATATCGCTGCCAAACGCATTGTGATGACCAAGTTCTCCAATGCCGGACAGATGTGTGTGGCGCCGGATTATATACTGGTGCATGTATCGCAGAAAGAGAAACTGGTGGCTGCCATGAAAGAAAAGATCGTTCAGTTTTTTGGCGAGCGGGCAGAAGAGAGCGACAACTATGGCCGCCTCATTAACAACAAACAGTTTGACAGGGTAGCCGCTTATCTTTCGCAAGGGAACCTGCTGTTTGGCGGCCGCAAAGACCGGGACTCGCTTTTCATTGAACCTACTTTATTAGATCAGGTTAGTCTGGATGCAAGTGTGATGAACGAAGAAATTTTTGGCCCGGTATTGCCCATACTCCCTTTTACCACACCCGAAGAAGCGAGGGCTGTTATTGCACGCCATCCGAATCCATTGGCGTTTTATGTGTTCACGGCTTCCACAGCCAAAGAGCAGTACTGGCTGGAAGCGGTTCCTGCCGGCGGGGCCTGTATAAACAACGCCAGCTGGCATTTAACCAATCCCAACCTGCCCTTCGGCGGAAGAGGATTCAGTGGTACCGGCGCTTATCATGGGCGGTATTCATTTGATACTTTCAGCCATAAAAAAGCGGTGATGAAAACCCCTACCTGGTTTGATCCGGCGTTGAAGTATCCGCCGTTGAAGGGGAAATTGAAATTGTTTAAATGGATCATACGATAAAAGAGTTAACGGATGACGGATTGTGTGTATATCAATAAATAAACAGATTCCGCTGCCCCCATTCTCTAATCCGTAAATCCGCCATCCGTAAATCCGCTAATCTATCCCCATGCGAAAACTATTTATCAGTCTTACTGTTATTCTCATCGTACTTCTCCTCATCAAACGCAAAGACATGACCTGGCGCCAATCGATCCTCAAATCCGTATATCCGCTGATCATGCTGAAAGGGAAACTGTTTCCGGGCAGTAAGGATGTGCAGGTGAATACGGGTAAGGTAACGCCACCTGTTTCTTTTTATTCGCTTACTGCCATCAGCAACAAAGGCGATACGATACCTTTCAGCCGGTTCAAAGGCAAAAAAGTATTGATCGTAAACACAGCCAGCGATTGTGGTTTTACCGCACAATACGATGAACTGGAGAAATTGTACCAGCAATACAAAGATCAACTGGTGATCCTTGCTTTTCCGGCCAATGACTTTAAGGAGCAGGAGAAAAAAGATGATGCAGCCATTGCCGAATTCTGCAAAATCAATTACGGTGTTACGTTCCCGTTAATGCAGAAAAGCCATGTAGTAAAAAGCCCGGAACAGCATCCGGTATTTCAGTGGTTAAGCGAGCCGGCACAGAACGGCTGGTGCGGCCAACAGCCCATGTGGAACTTCAGTAAATACCTCATTAATGAAGAGGGCGGACTAATGGGGTTTTATTCACAAATGGTATCGCCAGGAAAAATATTGAGTGAATGAGTGATTGAGTGAATGAGTGAATGTTTTGATTTGTGGTACCTGTTTGTCCGTATTGATCAACTTTTTTCTTCTATTCACTCATCCACTCAATCACTCATTCACTCATTGCCCTACACCGGGCACTTCTCGTGATAATTAATCAACTCAATCGGCGAACGCTCAAACACGTACCCTTCATAATTCTTTTTCACTTCATCCAGTACGGATTCTACTTCTTCTCCTGTTTTGTAGGTAACCAGTTTATTACGGTACTCTTTGATATTGGGTAAACCTTTGAGGTAATTGGTATAATGCCTGCGCATTTCGTTGATGCCGGCAATGGGGCCCTTCCATTCGATGGATTTACGCAAATGTTTGCGGGCCACTTCTACGCGTTCTTCGAGTGTGGGTGAGGGCAGTATTTCGCCGGTGGCGATAAAATGCTTCACTTCGCGGAAGATCCAGGGATAACCGATGGCGGCGCGACCGATCATGATACCATCTACCCCGTAACGGTTTTTGTATTCATTGGCTTTCTGTGGGCTATCAATATCACCATTCCCAAACACGGGAATATGGATGCGCGGATTGTTTTTTACTTTGGCAATCAGGCTCCAGTCGGCCTCGCCTTTGTATAACTGGGCACGGGTACGGCCGTGGATGGCGAGGGCTTTGATACCTACATCCTGCAAACGCTCGGCTACTTCTTCAATATTCCGACTGTTATCATCCCAACCCAGACGGGTTTTTACGGTTACCGGCAGGTTGGTGCTTTTGATGACCGCTTCGGTGAGGCGCACCATCAGGTCAACATCTTTTAATACGCCGGCACCGGCGCCTTTGGAAACCACTTTTTTAACAGGGCAGCCAAAATTGATATCGAGCAGGTCGGGGTTAACGGTCTCTACAATTTTGGCACTGAGTGAGAGGGCTTCTTCATCGCCACCGAAGATTTGTATACCTACCGGGCGTTCATAATCGAAAATATCGAGTTTCTGGCGGCTTTTGATGGCGTCGCGGATCAGGCCTTCGCTGCTGATGAATTCGGTATACATCAGATCGGCACCGTTATCTTTACAAACGGCACGGAAAGGCGGATCGCTCACATCTTCCATGGGAGCGAGTAAAAGCGGGAAATCAGGTAATACTATCTGGTCTATTTTTACCATATTGTGAAGGCAACCGGTGAAGAACAGGCTACATAGCCGCTTATCCTTCTGTTGCTTGCTTTATTTCAGGGAATTTGCAAATTTACAATCTTATTTTTTAGTCGATGAATCAAAAGCCGGTAGTTAATTATCCCTCTCAATTTGCTTTTTTAATGGGCCTGATGGGGGTATTTGTGCTACTCACCTCTTTTCTGATCCCTTTTATCGGCAGTCTGGTGTTGAAAGTGCCTTTTTTAAGGGTGATGGGTGAGCTGAACCGGCCCGAAAATGCGGATCTGTCAAGGATATTAAATACCGGTGCTTCTTTTCTCGCTTTTTTTATGCCGGCATGGGTATTGGCCCGTGTAATGGGTAAAAAGCCTTTTACGCAGCTGGGTTTTCAGACAAATATCAGTGCCAAACAGGTGGCATTGGTGATGGCCTTGACCCTGAGCAGTGTGGTAATGAGTGGTGCCCTGGGTCAGCTGAACGAGGTAATACCGATACCGGCTGGCTGGTATGCCAAAGCCAAAGCCATGGAAGAAACCTATAAAACCACCATGATGGCCATGGCCACCATGAAAACCCCTGTTGATTACCTGCTGGCGTTACTGGTATTGGCGGCGGCACCGGCCTTATTTGAGGAAGTATTGTTTCGCGGCGGTTTTCAGCAGGTGTTTGTGGGATGGACGGGTAATAAATGGGCGGGTATCATCATCACCAGTATCTTATTCAGTGCCATTCATTTTTCCTATTTCGGTTTTCTGCCAAGAATGGCATTGGGGATGGTGCTGGGGTTGATCTTTTATCACAGTAAAAATATCTGGCTCAGCATTCTACTGCATTTTATGAACAATGCGTTGGTGGTAACGCAGCTTTATATCGCTTCGCAAAAAGGCAAACCCATTGAGAAAACCATGGATGAGAGTGTGCCTTTATGGTGGGGTATTTTTGCGCTGGTATTACTCGCAGTCTTATTCCGCTCTTTCAGCAAAGAAAGTGAGCGGGTACTGGTGGTGAGAGAACAATCGGTACATTCGTCTCCAGAAAATATTCCTTCCTGATGCAATCCTGGCAAAAGATCTTCGCAACACGTAACCCGGCAGAAGCCAGTATCATACAAGGGATGCTGGAAGAAAATCATATTGCCGTGCAGATCATGAACAAACAAGACAGCAGTTACCTCAATTTCGGAGACATAGAACTGTATGTTCCCGGCCACCTGGCCGAAACGGCCAAACAGCTGCTGGCCAAAAACCTGCTGAACTGATCATTCCTTTCCTGTTTGGTTTTATGGAAGATAGGTTCTTACTTCGTAGTTCACCAATGCGGTTTACACATGGCTTTTAACCTGCAAACTTTTAAAACACGTGCTTTAACGGCAGTGATATTTGTAGTGGTAATGCTGGCAGGCCTGTTAGTGAACCAATGGACTTTTCTCGCACTTTTTTCAATCATTCATTTTGGTTGCTGGCTAGAATACCAGAAACTGGTGGCACTGATCGATCCGGAATACAAAGACATCAGTCCTTTGCACCGCTATGGCATTATGCTGATCGGTTTTGGGATGATGTTATGGATGACGGGAGCCGGATACTATATCGGCACGCTACCCATTCCGCTGGTTGGCTGGAGTTTGTTCTGGGTGGGACTGATCGGCTTTATTCTCAGCGAATTCCTCCTCACTAAAAAACTGAATCCGAAACTGTGGGCGCATTCTGTACTGGGACTGCTGTATATCTCCCTCAGTTGGGGATTGATGATGCGTTTGTATGGCAACCTGGAAGCCACGGTGCTCATTGGTGCTGCCTGGGTGTTACCTGTATTACTCATCGCTTCTATCTGGATCAATGATACCATGGCTTATCTGGTAGGATCTTTTATCGGCAAAACACCTTTATCGCCTGTTTCTCCCAAAAAAACATGGGAAGGAACAGTAGGTGGCGCCATACTGGCGATACTGCTGGTAACAGGTGTGGGCATCTATGCCTTTGATTTTCCGGTAAAAACCCTGTTGCTGGTATCCATTACCGCATCAATCACCGGTACACTGGGTGATCTGTTTGAAAGCAAACTGAAACGACTGGCAGGCGTGAAAGACAGTGGCAGTTTTATGCCGGGTCATGGTGGTTTTTTGGACCGGTTTGATTCTTTACTGGTGGCTACTACTGCTGTTTGGGGGGTTTTGTATTTGTTTTCGTAAAGTCTACCCGGTGCCAGGGCACATTCTCAACATTCCGTTTTACATTTGCAGTTCAATTATTCCCAATGACCATTCACAGAGAAGGATATAAAACGATTGCCATTACGGCTTTGCTTTTCGGGCTGTTTAACCTAGCCTCTTTTACATTTCTGAGCGCCTCACTGCCCTGGCTGGCCATGGTATTGTTTGTGGTTACCCTGTTCCTGTTTTTATTTATTATTTCCTTTTTCCGTATTCCTAACCGGGTACTTACTCTTAATGATAACCAGATTATCTGTCCGGCCGATGGTAAAGTGGTGGTGATAGAAGAAGTGACTGATGTAGAATACTTCAAAGACAGACGTATCCAGGTGAGTATTTTCATGAGTCCGGCGAATGTGCACGTAAACCGTAATCCCATGAGTGGCGAAGTGGTATATAACCAGTACCATAAGGGTAAATACCTGGTGGCCTGGCATCCCAAATCTTCTACCGAAAATGAGCGCTGGAGTGTGGTAACAAGGAACAGCCACGGCGAGATTCTCTACAAACAAATTGCCGGGGCTTTGGCAAAACGGATCTGTAACTATACCTCCGTAGGTCAGCAGGTGAAGCAAGGTGATGAATATGGATTTATTAAATTTGGCAGCCGCGTAGATGTATTATTGCCGCTGAACGCCAAAGTAAATGTGGAATTGAACCAGGTGGTAAAGGGCGGGGTAACCGTTTTGGCCAGCTGGTAGGGTATTTTAACATCCTGAAAACAGGGTTTATCCTTAATTTTCTTACTTTTAAGACTGATTACTCACAAAAACTAAATAGCCAGGTATGAAAAAATTATTCGTTTTAGCAACTGCCGCCTTCCTTGTAACCGGTATGGCTTTCGCGCATGATGGTGACGGAAAGAAATGTGCCAAAGCAAAAGATTGCTGCAAAGACAAAAAAGAGTGCAGTAAAGACATGAAGGATTGCAAAGACATGAAAAAAGACGACAAGAAAGGCGCCAAGGAAAAAACAGCTACTAAAACAAAAGCGTAATCCTACGCTAACTGAATTAAAAAACCCTGCCATTAGCAGGGTTTTTTGTTGGTAGGGTTCTCTCTGTGTAACTCCCTTTCTCTGTGTCTCTGTGTTGAAAAGTAACACACATGTTTTTCAACACAGAGACACAAAGCGCACAGAGGGACACAGAAATACTTAGAGAATATTTTCCAGTTCTTTCAGGTGGTATACGATGTAAGTGGGTTTTGTATAGGGTTCTACATGCAGGTGGTTAACAAAGATGGTATCCATGCCTGCATTTTTACCTCCCTCAATATCGGCGTCCTGGTTATCGCCGATCATGATGCTTTCTGTGGCCTGGGCACCTGCTTTGCTGAAAGCATATTCAAATATTTCGCGGTTGGGTTTTAAACTATTGCTGGCTTCGGATGTGATTACCTGGTCAAAAAATCCAGCAAGGTTGGCCTGCCTGATTTTTCCGTACTGCACTTTTTCAAAACCATTGGTTACAAGGTGCATGCGGTAATTTTTTTCCTGCAGGTACTGCAGAATTTCAACGGTGTAAGGGAAAAGTGTGTTTTTGGTAGGCAATAGTTCCAGAAATTCAGCCGCCATCCGGCGCGAGAGGGGTTCGTCGGCCAGTTTAAAATCCAGCAAAGCCAGCCACATCCTCTTCCATCGCAATTCATCCTGTTTAATGAAACCCTTGGTGTAGCGGTCCCATAAACGGTGATTATGATAACTGTAGCGGTCGTAAAAAGCGTCAAAATCAGGAATGCCTTTATCGCTGAGTGAAAGGGTTTGGTAGATTTCTTCCATGGCCTGCTTGGCATTGGTCTCAAAATCC
>SCVK01000469.1 GCA_004297075.1 Chitinophagaceae bacterium | reverse complement strand
CTCGGTTGGCGGGCGCGTCTACCATCATCGCTGTCGACCGAGATCCCGTAAAGCTGCAGTGGGCCGAAGAATTCGGTGCGACGCATACTGTCAACGCGGCCGAGGCTGACGCTGTGGCGGCAATCCAGGAGCTCACCGGCGGCTTCGGCGCCGACGTTGTGATTGATGCTGTGGGCCGGCCCGAGACGTGGCGTCAGGCCTTTTATGCCCGCGACCTTGCCGGCACAGTAGTCCTGGTGGGGGTGCCGACTCCTGATATGCGGCTGGAACTTCCGCTGGTCGATGTGTTCTCCCGCGGCGGTTCGTTGAAGTCGTCTTGGTATGGCGACTGCCTGCCAGAGCGCGACTTCCCGACATTGGTGTCGTTGTACCAACAGGGGCGCCTACCGCTGGAACGCTTTGTCTCCGAACGCATTACTTTGGACGACATCGAAGCGGCGTTCCAGGCGATGCACGAGGGTAAGGTGCTGCGCTCGGTGGTTGTGCTGTGAGCGCAGCGACCGTGGTGGCCGAGAAGGCAGGGCTTCGCGTCGAACGCGTCGTCACCTCAGGCACCTTCAGCCTTGACGGTGGAACATGGGACGTCGACAACAACGTATGGCTGATCGGCACCGATACCGAGGTGATAGTCGTCGATGCGGCCCATGACGCGGCGACGATCGGCGAGGCTGTCGGTGGGCGTGACGTCACCGCGGTGATCTGTACCCACGGACACAACGACCACATCAACGCAGCCGCAGAACTCGGAGAGAATCTCTACGCGCCCGTGCTGCTGCACCCTGCCGACACCATGCTCTGGCGAGCAGTGCACTCGGACCGGCCGTTCATGTCACTGGACGACACCCAGCGCATCGGGTTCGCCGGCACACACCTGAATGTGATTCATACGCCTGGCCACTCACCAGGATCGGTGTGCTTGTATCTGCCAGAGGCGAACTCACTGTTCTCTGGTGACACGTTGTTCTCCGGTGGCCCCGGAGCGACCGGCAGGTCCCACTCCGATTTTCCGACGATCATCGGGTCGATCAGGGACCGAATCTTGGCGCTGCCCGCCGACACTCACGTCTACACCGGCCACGGAGACTCGACCAGTGTCGGCGGTGAAGCGCCGTACTTGGAGGATTGGATTGCCCGCGGCCATTAGGCGTAGCCGCATTGAATTATGGAATGGGGACGGCCCGGCGAATGCTTCGGGCCGTCCCTCATTCGTCTTCGGTGTGCCGCTGTTCAGACAGTGGTCAGCGGTAGGCCGGCGTAGTTTTCGGCCAGCCCCGTCGCGGCTGCCGCACTGTTGAATACCCAGCGGAGCTGGGACTGCTG
>SCVK01000063.1 GCA_004297075.1 Chitinophagaceae bacterium | reverse complement strand
CAGACACAGATCTCAACGATCAATACGTTCCTGGATGGTAAGAAACCAGACTAACCCCTTGCTTGCTATAGTTGTGTTTTACATTGGTGATTTTAGTTGTGACCCCTGGTGAATAACCGGGGGTTTTTGTTGGGGGTGGAAGAGGGGGGGAATATCGAATATCGAACAGAAGAACAGATGAACAGATGAACAGATGAACAAGGAACTGAAGAATATAAAACGCAGAACCTAAAACGCAGAACTTAAAATCCAAAACTCAAAACCTCTCCTTTGCAACTCCATAAATGCAAGTATTGGGTAGTTCAGTTAAAGAAACGATTGCAACTTTTAAGTCTCATCTTTGTAATATAATAACTGCGCCTCCGCGCCTTTGCGGGGAAAAATTGATCGCAAAGGCGCAAAGACGCGGGAAAATCAATCGTATGGCAACAATACTCATTACCGGTGGAACAGGCATGATCGGCACCCGTTTAACGGGTATGCTGGCAGAAAAGGGATATGAAGTGATCATCCTGACAAGGAACCCGAAAACTAACCATGCTTTGCCGGGAGTGAGTTATGCCCGCTGGGATGTGGAACAGCAAACCATTGATCCGGCTGTCATTGCCAAAGCAGATCATATTATTCATCTTGCCGGTGCCGGTGTGGCTGATAAACGCTGGAGCGAATCCCGCAAACAGGAGATTCTGCATAGCCGTACAGCAAGCAGTGCACTGATCGTAAAAGCATTGAAAGAAAATCCGAACCAGGTGCAGTCTGTGGTTAGCTCATCGGCTATCGGCTGGTATGGACCGGATACGGCTAAAAGTCTGGCAGAAGGCTTTCAGGAAGAAGCCCCCGCCGATGGTGCTTTCCTCGGCGATACCTGCCGTGCCTGGGAAGCCAGTATTGAACCGGTATCTGCCCTGGGCAAAAGACTGGTAAAACTGCGGACAGGTATTGTACTTAGCAGGCAAGGCGGTGCTTTGGTAGAATTCATGAAACCGCTCAAAGCAGGTGTTGCTTCTATCCTGGGCAGTGGCAGCCAGATCGTAAGCTGGATCCATGTAGATGATCTTTGCCGGATGTTCCTGTTCGCAATCGAACATGCATCGCTGCATGGTGCGTATAATGCAGTGGCACCGCATCCGGTATCTAATAAAGACCTTACCCTTTCCCTCGCAAAGCAAATGCGTGGAGATTTTTATATTCCTGTATATGTTCCGGCTTTTGTGTTAAAGATCATGCTGGGCGAAATGAGTATAGAAGTGCTGAAAAGTGCTAACGTGAGTGCGCATAAAATTCAAATGGCCGGATTTGATTTTGCTTATTCCACCATCGAAAAAGCACTCGCTCAACTGGTTCAGCAACGATAGTACTGTTACAGATCTCTTTTCTTGTGTACCGCATAACAGATTACCCAGATAATTGTGGTGAGGATAATTGTATACGCAATATGCTCCGGTATAATGGCCAGCATATGGTCATACGCGGCTTTGGCATCCTTGCCAAATCGACTGAAAAATGCAGGTGCCGGGATCAATCGGTCAGAAACCTCAAAGGGAAGGAACCGCCCCACATCATTCATCTTGAAACGGGCATAGGTAACAGCGATGTTTTCAATGATCAGGTAATAAAACAGGAAAATGCCCAACGCAATAAAGGCTTTCTTCACTAAGTATCCCAGCAGAAAAGCGATCGATAACTGGGAGAAAATCTGCAGCAGAAACAGCGGGATATATTGCAGCTGTTCATTCCAGCGGCTGATAGAAGCACTGTCTGCATAAATGCCAAAACCCGCTGCCACGGCTACATACACCAGGGTGGCGATCAAGGCAATGATCAGTACATCAAACAGTTTGCTGGTAATATATTGTCCCCTGCTCCAGCCATCAATGATATTCTGACGGTGCGTGCGGAAAGTATATTCATTGGTAACCATCATAATCACCAGGATCGCCGGAAGTAAAATAAAAAAGGAAGAGAAATATGCCACCGAATGCCAGGTTTCCGGAAAAGCGAAAGGATTACCCAGGAACATTTTGGCAATATTATTCGTGATCTCCTTACCCGTGGTAGCTTTCAGGTAAGCTACATAGGCCATGGCATTGGTGCCGGGATACGTGAGGGCCACAATACCCAGCATCCACCAGAAAGCAGGGTATTTTTTTATTTTCAGCCATTCTATTTTTATCAGGGAAAGCATTGGGCAGGGTTTTAATTAGTCGTTGGTTAATTCAAAGAATTTGGTCTCCAGGCTTTTCTTTTTTGCAAAGAGTAAATTCAATGTGATGCCTTTCTCAAAACAAAAGCGGTTGATATCTTCCATCGGAGCCGTACCAATGGGGAAGAATAACTGTACCTTGTTTCCTTCCAGCTTGATATGGGTATGTCCGGGAAAGTTGATCAGGAGATCATGCAGTTTTATGGGATTACTGCAGGATAATTCTACAATATCTTCATTGGTCAATACCTCATCTACCGGTCCGGCCGTAAGCAGGGTCCCTTTTTTAAGGATGGCCACGTGGGTACATACTTTTTCTACTTCGTCCAGCAGGTGACTGGCCATGATAATGGTCTTCCCTCTTTTAGAGAGTTCTTTGATCAGTTCCCTGATCTCGGCAATACCCACCGGGTCCAGGCCGTTGGTGGGTTCGTCAAATACCAATACCTGCGGATCGCCCAGCAGGGCAGCGCCAATGGCGAGTCTT
>SCVK01000468.1 GCA_004297075.1 Chitinophagaceae bacterium | reverse complement strand
AGATCAGAATCGACGAATTCCTTGTCGACACCGCCCAACCGGTCGAAACACCACTGGATTTCGTCACCCTCTGCGCGCTCCTGGCCGAGCATCAGGCGGCAACGCCGACGGCACGCTGCGCAAGGGGTGAAACATCGGTGGTGGTTTCGGATCCCGGGCATCCGGCCGTTGCCGTCCTGCTCGCGGGGCCTGGGCAGGCGGTGGCCGCCGAGAGCGCGCACGGCAGCTTCCACGCAGCCGCCGCGGCGCTGGTCAACGACAGATCTCGGTAACGAAAATGATCTGCGCATTTACCCTTCCCGGCAAAGCTTCCTTGATGGCAGCAACGCTAGGGGAGCTGTGGGAAACGTCATTCGGTCGACCGACCATGTTCGAGGTATCGCATGCTTGAAAATCAGAAAATTCGCCCCCATCAGGTCATTGGCCCGCTCGGCGAGCCGCTCACCCTGGACTCGCTGCCTCCCGCCGGCACGACCCGCTGGGTGGTACGCCGCAAGGCTGAGGTCGTCGCGGCCGTCAGCGGCGGTTTGCTGAGCGTGGACGAAGTCTGTGAGCGCTACGATCTCACGGTCGAGGAGTTCGCCGGCTGGCAACGCGCGGTCGAGCGATCGGGCATGCCGGGGCTGCGAGTGACGCGCATCCAGCACTATAAATCACTTTACGAGCGCCAGCAGAAATATTGACGGCGTCTTCACGGCACGCCAGCAGGCCCGCTTCCCATCCGGGGAGCGGGCCTTTTCTTTCGGAGGCGCAACCGCGGCCAGACCGTCACCCAAAAGGAACAAGCCCAGCTCTTGATCGTACTGACAGCGGTACGGCTTTCGCAGATAGGCGAGGCCTCTAAAGGTGGCAGGAGGACGCAATGAATCTGATCATTTTCCTGATCGTAGGTGGCATCATCGGCTGGCTGGCCAGCATTCTGATGCGCACCGATGCGCAGCAGGGTATCATCCTCAACATCGTCGTGGGTATCATTGGCTCGTTCATCGGCGGCGTATTGTTCGGCCCGACGCTGGGGGCCGGCGGCATTTATGGCTGGCTCAGCGCCTTCCTCGGTGCGGTCGTCCTGCTGGCGATCGTCAATCTGGTGCGGCGCGGGTCGCTGCGCTGAGCTGATCGCCTTTCACGGCC
>SCVK01000467.1 GCA_004297075.1 Chitinophagaceae bacterium | reverse complement strand
CCGGAACATGCCGAATACCGCTTGCGCCGCCGACCGTCCCTTTCGGGTATCGCACAGCCGGACATGCGGCGCGATGACGAGGTTGAAGCGGCCGCTCTCGACGATGTTGCGCACAATTTCCTGGCCATCCTTGGCCCACGACCCCAGTTCGGCGGAGAAATGGGGATTGTAGAGGATGACGGGTCGATCGTCGGCAAAGGGATGCCAGCTTCGGTCCCTGATCCGGTCCGCTGCGTCGAATTTGGGATAGCCGACGATCGCATAGGCTCCGGGCCGGATCAGGCCGTCCGCCAGCATGCGCCTTTCCTGCTTCCTGCCAGCGACCAGCGCGAAATCGAACTGTGCGATCCGCTTGTCATAGCCGACCGCGCGATCGCCCGCGCCATGGTCGATATGGATCAGCTTGGGCTGCCGCACGCCGAGCTTGCGCAGGATCGTGGAGGTGCGCTCCGGCAATATGATCGCGTCATAGCCGTCTAACCGCCGGCGCGCGATGAACAGGCTAGGCAATTTGGGCGGGAGCACCCGGCCGAGACGCGCCGCGATCGCTCTCAGGACACGGCTTCCGATCCGCTCGAAGCCCAGAAGATGCCGGGTCTCCGGCACGACGATATCGCATGCGAGTTCAAGATTGATCGCGGTGGTCGACACTATGTCGACGTCCACCCGCCCAGCCAGCGCAAGTTCTTCGGCGATCGTGATCCCGTGCAGAAGCTGATGGGCCTGGCCAATAAACAGAAAGGCGACGCGCGGTCTGGTGCCCGCGCCCATGGTGTCGGTGGGCGGCGGCGCAGACCGGTCAGTCGGCTCTTGGCCGCCATGATCCCCGTCCCGGCGAAGCGAATGAAAAACCGCGTCTTTTGCCACCGTCGCTCCCCGCCACCGTTCGGGAGAGACGCCGCTGGCGATATGTCACCGCAGCTGGCCGGCTAGAATTTCCGTTCGATCCGGATGTTCAGAGATCGGGGCTGTGCAGGCGTCCGTTGATCGGCCAGCCGCAGCGAGAAGGGATTGCCGAAGCTGAAACTATCGCCGCGCCGATCGGTCAGATTCGTGATGCTGAATATCGATCGCCATGGGCCGGCCGTGAGGCTGAGGCCGCCATCCGCCAGCCAGTAGTCGCCCATCGACCGGGCAAGATCCGGATCGAAGCTCAGCCTCGCGCTTCCGATGTACCGGGCCGCGACGAACCAGCTCGCGTCGAGTGCCCCTAGCGGCAGGTCCAGCGACAGCTTCAACCGCCCAGCATAATCCGGAAGCACCGGGAGGCGGTTATCATCGCCCACAGCATTCGCGGCCGTCGACGGACGATAGAGCCGGCCATGCTGAACGGTGATATTGCCATCCAG
>SCVK01000062.1 GCA_004297075.1 Chitinophagaceae bacterium | reverse complement strand
CTCTCTTATTTCATTAACCCCAGCCTTCAGGCTGGGGACACACATCACAACTCTTCCCCCGGGCTTCAGCCCTGACCTCGGGTTATTATCCACCAGCCTATCATATTGGAAGCATAAGCCGCAGCAGCCTTATCTGTAAAGAAGAAAAGAAAAACTGTTACCCCCTATTAAGCCTGAGCTTTAGGATAGAGTTCTATTTCATTACTTTTCACCTATACTTTCCCATTATATTTCGGGTCAAAGTCAACCATCCATTCAATGCCGTATTTGTCTCTGAACATACCAAAATAAGAACCCCAGGGGCTATCTGCTATAGGCATTTCTACTTCTCCTCCTGCGGAAAGTCCGTTAAATAATTTATCAGCTTCTTCTTTGCTTTCTGCACTGATTACAATTTTACTTCTGTTCTCTTTCTCATTTACTTTCCCCATGAATTCCGGAACATCATTTGCCATCAGCACATTATTTTTCCCAATGGGCAAAGCGATATGCATGATCTTATTTTTCTCACTCTCTGCAATGGTCATTCCAGGACTTTCCATATCCTTGAAACGAACAATTCTTGCAAACTCTCCGCCAAATACTGATTTGTAGAACGTAAATGCTTCTTCGGCATTACCGTTGAAGTTGATGTGGGGATTGATAAGTGCCATCGTTTTATTTTTGGTTATTATCAAATGTATCACTTATCCAATACCTGCGCAAGGTATGAAAGCGTCAAAAAAGGGGGTCTCTGCGTCAGACAGTTACGGGGCTACGTAAACTTAAAGCAGGTAAGTTACAGGTTACAATGAGGCCTATATTTTGGATATACACAAATACGCATACCAAAACGAGTAAATATCAGTCTGTTACTATTGCGTTATTCAATAGTGAGGTTTATTAGTGAGAGTTTGGCTACAAGCATATAGCAAAGAATCGTTTCTGAATAGCTTACCGCTTAAGTAATACCCTCGCTAAAAACGCAGGAAAAGCCATTCATACATCATCGCTCTACCCGGGGCTTAACCCTATGTCAGGGCTAAAGCCCACTAGTCTATCAGCCGCCCAACCCCCATGCTGAAGTATGGGGTTATAAATGATAAGTTATCATACTGAACCGATAAGCTGCACCATAGTATCTGCAGAGAAGAAAAGTAAACCCTCTTCCTTCAGCCTGAGGGCATCCAACACTATTCTTATCCGCTAAGCCCTTACATAGGGCTGAGGCCCGCAAACTTATCAGCCACTCAATCCCCATACTAAAACATAGGGTTAACCGACAGGTTATCATACTGAACCAACAAACCGTAACCCGTATCAGTAAAGAAGAAAAGAAAACTGCTTGCCCCCTCCCCATTAACCCCAACCTTCAGGCTGGGGCCATCTATCAGTTCTCTTCCCCGGGCTTCAGTCCTTACATAAGGCTAATACCCGCAAACAAATCGAGAAAACAGAAGCGTTATACACCCAACTTCATATTGCAATCACCTAATCTGAAAAAGTGAATATCAGTTGTTGTATACCCTTCCGCAACCTATTCTGTAAGGTCGCAGATTACGACCTTACAGAATAGTATTTGTTTCAGTATGTTCTTATATGAAATCAGCTGGCATGGTTGCCTGCGTACAAAGGATAGAAGGATAGCAGATTCTCTCTGCATCACTCTGTTACCCTGTGCCCTCTGTGTTGAAAAAAGCTGCTGTTGAAATATGGGATTACATGAGTGTTCTTCAACACAGAGACACAGAGATCAGGAGTTACACAGAGAAAGACGTTTATGATTAGAGGTTATACGGTAGCTGCCCCCAGCCAGGCCATCATGCCCATACCTGTTTCGATGGCATGTTCATCAATATCAAATTTTGGGGTATGTACGTTGTGAATGATGCCTTTTGCCTCGTTCCTGACACCCAGACGGTAAAAACAACCGGGGATTACCTGGGTATAAAAGCCAAAGTCCTCTGCACCCATCCGGATCTCGGTTTCTTCTACCTGGGCTTTGCCCATGTAATCTTCTGCCAGCTTCCAGCCTTTGCCGGTCAGAACAGGATCATTGTCTACGGTAGGATAACCGATATCAATATGCAGGTCTATCTCTGCGCCTGTTGCTTCGGCCATGCCTGCTACCTGTTTACGGATCAGCTCATGTGCTTTGGTTCGCCATGCTTCATCCATGGCACGGAAGGTACCCATCAGTTTTACCTCGCTCGGTATCACATTGGTGGTATGTCCGCCCTGAATGGAGCAGATGGATAATACAGAAGGAGACAACGGATTATTGTTCCGCGATATAATCTGTTGCAAACTAACAATCAGCTGCGAAGCCACCAGTATCGTATCCACGGTCAGGTGTGGTGCCGCTGCATGCCCGCCTTTACCTTTGATGGTAAGATATAATTCATCCGCACTGGCCATTACCCTTCCTTTCCGGAAACTAAGTTTACCTAATGCTAATCCGGGATGTACATGTAACCCATAGATACCCTGCGGTCTCGGGTTTTCGAGCACACCCTCTTTGATCATAAAACTGGCACCACCGGGATTTCTTTCCTCACCGGGCTGAAACAGCAGTTTTACCGTTCCCTCCCACTCATCTTTTAATTCTGCCAATATCTTAGCCGCTCCCAACAGGATCGTGGTATGCACATCATGCCCGCAGGCATGCATCACGCCGGGGTTCTTTGACTTATACGCTACTTCGTTCTCTTCTGTAATCGGCAGTGCATCCATATCAGCACGCAGGGCAATTACACGGCTATCCGGGTTCTTCCCTTTGATGATTCCCAATACACCGGTAGTGGCTTTCACTTCAAAAGAAATTCCGAATGACCGCAATTTTTCCTGCACAAATCGACTCGTCTCAAACTCCTGGTAACTCAATTCAGGGTGGGCATGCAGGTGCTGCCGCACGCTGATGAATTCTGCGGCATATTGATGGGCGAGTTCTTTTATTTTTTGTTGTAACATCTGGCTTATTGATTGATGATATCCTCTTCTTCTTTGGGCATATATTCAATTCCGTCCTCTACTATGTATGCTCCCTGCGGATATATTTTATTCAGCAGGGCTTTGAATTTTTCCGCCTCTTCTTTCTTCAGAAAATTACCGATCCGCACTTTAAAATTAGGCGACTGAAAAATCACATATACTTTCTGATCCGGGAAACGCGACATCAGTTCCGACCTTCTGGCAAAAGCATCACCTCTGCGGGGCGTACTGGCCAGCTGTATGCGGTAGCCTTTATACAGTCCATTGGCCGTCATCATGGCGCTGCGCTGGTTGGCCTGCAGTTGTTTCAAACTTAATATGTCGAGGCGTGGATCTTTTTTAACCATGACAGTGTCAGCCGCATACAAAGCAGCGCTGCAAACAAAAACCAATACTGATATAATGATCCGCTGTATCATTCTCACTGTTAAATTACAAAATCCTGTTTAATAGCCCCCATCCCCTGCCGGCTGCCCTTTTACAATGGCCACTCCGGCACTGCAACCCAGCCGGGTTGCACCGGCATCTACCAGTTGTTTGGCAAACGCATAATCACGGATGCCGCCCGAAGCCTTGATCTGTATATTGGCCGGCAAATGCAGCCTGAATAATTTCACCGCTTCCACCGTGGCCCCTTTCTCTGCATAACCCGTGGAAGTTTTCAGGTAATCAATGCCCGCTATGCCATAGATCTCGCAGCATTTAATGATCTCCTCATCTGTTAAAATACCACTTTCAATAATGATCTTGATCACTTTATTCTTACTGCGGATGATGGGCATGATATGATTGATCTCATCGGCCAGGTACATCCAGTCGCCGTTTTTGATCGCAGAGATATTGATTACCACATCCAGTTCATCCACTCCATCCACAATGGCCAGCAGTATTTCCGCTATCTTGGCTTCCACTGCCGAATACCCAAACGGGAATCCGATCACTGTTGCCACTTTCACCCCCGAACCCGCCGTCAGTGCCTTCGCCTTCTTCACAAAATTCGGCGGCACACATACGGCGGCGAAACCGTATTGTTTGGCTTCGGAGCAGAGGGATTCGATGTCGCTTATTAAAGTGGTAGGTTTTAATATTGTATGATCTATGTATTGATTGAGTTTCATTGTAATTAGTAATTAATAATTAGTAGTTAGTAATTAGGTATCCCAAATATCAAAGAGTTGCTTTTAAGGTGTTGATGATGGCTGTTAATAGTTTGATCAATTCTTCACAATCTTTCAGCAATGAGTCTGCCAGTTTGGAATCCAATATGGCACTATCTCTGAATAACCTGATCCAGTACCTGGTTTCCCTGGCCTCCTTATACGCAATATCCAGCTTGGCTTTAAAGTCTTTCCTGGAAGACCCTCCGGTAGCTTCCTCAATATTTGCGCCAATGGATGTTCCTGATCTCACAATTTGAGCCGAGAGCAGATACTCCTTCTTGATACTGCGAAGATAGACATACAATTTAATGATTCGCAGCGCAAAGAGATAACTCTTATCCAGTACTATATTCTGCTGTAACATAAAAAAGGCATTTACTATCAAACCTAGTAAATGCCTTTATATTCTTCGTTAGGTATAAACCGCAAAAATTAACAATTACTAACTACTAATTATTAATTACTAACTATTAAGCCTCGCGTCCATGACACGCCTTATACTTCTTCCCACTCCCACAAGGACAAGGATCATTCCTTCCGATCTTGGGTGCTACGTGGATGGGTTGTTGTTTGGCGGGGGTTGGATCATAATAATCATTTTCTGTGGGCGGTGCATCTATGTCGTCTTTGTTGGCACTCATGCGACTCATGTCTGTTTTTTCCTGGCGGCCCTCTTTCAGTCCATCACCCTCATTCAAAGGAATGCTGGCGTGGCAGAGAAACTGAACAATATCCCTGTTCACTTCAGAATCCATTTTGCGGAACAGTTCAAAAGCCTCCATTTTATAGATCACCAATGGATCCTTCTGTTCGTAAGTGGCGGTTTGCACACTCTGTTTCAGATCATCCATAGAACGGAGATGTTCTTTCCAGGCATCATCTATGAATCCGAGTGTGATACTTCTTTCCAGTGAGTTCACCAGTTCAGCACCTTTGGTATCAAGTGTTTTGTTCAGGTTAGCCAACGCCTGCATCGCCCTTCTTCCATCGGTGAAGGGAACAATCACGTTTTCGATATGCGATCCCTGCTGCTGGCGGATATTTTTAAATACAGGAATTGCCTGCACCATTAATTCCTGTTTTCTGCGCTCATAATTGGTAGCCGCTTCACTATAGAGTTTTTCGGCCAGTTCATGCTCGGGTAGTTTGGCTAATTCTTCAGCTGTAATGGCTGTATCAATACCAAAATTCACAATGGCTGCCATACGGAAACCTTCATGATCGGTCTGCTCTTTAAAGGAGTTTACCACACCTTCTGCTACAGAATACAGGGCATTATCCAGGTCAAGCGCCAATCGTTCTCCAAACAAAGCGTGGTTACGCTTGCTGTAAATCACGGTACGCTGTTTATTCATCACATCATCGTACTCGAGCAAACGTTTACGGATGCCGAAGTTGTTCTCTTCTACTTTTTTCTGTGCCCTTTCGATCGATTTGGTGATCATGCTGTGCTGGATCACTTCGCCCTCTTTATAACCCGCAAAATCCATCACTTTGGCAATACGCTCGCTGCCGAACATACGCATCAGGTCATCTTCCAGCGATACAAAGAACAGGGAAGACCCGGGATCTCCCTGGCGTCCGGCACGTCCTCTTAACTGCCTGTCTACCCGGCGCGATTCATGACGCTCTGTACCCAGAATGGCCAGACCACCGGCTTCTTTCACACCTGGTCCGAGTTTGATATCGGTACCACGACCCGCCATGTTGGTAGCAATGGTTACGGCACCTGCAAAACCCGCTTCGGCAACGATCTGTGCCTCACGCGCGTGCTGTTTAGCGTTCAATACATTGTGGGCAATCTGTTTCTGGCGCAACATCCGGCTCAGCAACTCACTCACTTCTACCGATGTGGTACCTACCAGTACCGGCCTGCCGGCAGCCACTAATTTTTCAATCTCATCTATCACCGCACCAAATTTCTCGCGCTTGGTTTTAAACACCAGATCCTGCTCATCTTTACGGATGGCGGGTACATTGGTGGGGATGGTTACTACGTCTAATTTATAAATGTCCCACAACTCTGCTGCTTCGGTTTCTGCCGTACCTGTCATACCCGCCAGTTTGTGGTACATACGGAAATAGTTCTGCAGGGTTACCGTTGCATAGGTTTGTGTCGCCGCTTCGATCTTTACATTTTCTTTCGCTTCTATCGCCTGGTGCAGTCCGTCTGAATAACGGCGGCCATCCAGGATACGTCCTGTCTGCTCATCCACGATCTTCACACCACCATCCATTACCACATACTCTACATCCTTATCAAACAGGGTATAGGCTTTCAGCAATTGCTGAACGGTATGGATCCGGTCTGCTTTCACAGAATAATCGTTAATGATGGCTTCTTTCTGCTGCAGTTTCTCTTCTGCACTCATTCCGGTATTGCCATCAATGGCTGCCAGTGATAAACTGATATCCGGCAGCACAAAAAAATTGGGATCTTCACCGGAACGGGTAATGAGCTGAATTCCTTTATCCGTTAATTCAACCGAATTATTTTTCTCATCTATATAGAAATACAGTTCTTCATCTGCTTTTGGCATTTCGCGCTGCTGGTCGGCGAGGTAATGGTTCTCTGCTTTCTGCAGTTTTACCCGCATGCCGGGTTCGCTCAGGTATTTGATCAGGGCATTGTTCTTGGGCAAACCACGGTGGGCGCGGAACAGGGCCAGACCGCCGTCTTTGGGGTCATCATTTCCTTCTGCAATTTTTTTCTTGGCTTCGTTCAGGAACTGATTAGTGGCTCTTTTCTGCGCATCCACCAGTTTTTCGATCCTTGGTTTCAGTTCAAAAAACTGCTGTTCGCCGGTTACATGACCAATCGGACCAGAAATGATCAGCGGTGTTCTCGCATCATCAATCAATACCGAATCCACTTCATCCACCATGGCAAAATGGTGTTTACGCTGCACCATTTCCTGTGGTGTATGCACCATATTATCCCGCAGGTAATCGAAACCAAATTCGTTATTGGTACCATAGGTGATATCCGCGAGATACGCGTTACGCCTGGCTTCGCTATTG
>SCVK01000061.1 GCA_004297075.1 Chitinophagaceae bacterium | reverse complement strand
GCACATATTTTGTCCACTTCACATCGCTCTGCGCAGAAGCTACTACGTTATCGATGAAAGCCATACCGCGGATGCCGTCTTCGCAGGAGGGGAAGTCGAGCATTTCGGGTGTGGGGGTTTGGCCATCTATTTTAGCGCTGAGGGTTAAGGCAAAATTGCGGTAGATATTACCAAATGCTTCCAGGTAACCTTCGGGGTGTCCGCCCGGCGTGCGGCAGTTATGGGTGGCAAAACCGGAGAGGCGATCGCCATAGTTACCGCCGGCGCGCAGGATCTGTGTGGGTTGATCGAGCCATTTTACCAACAAGGTATTGGGTTCGTGCTGTGCCCACTCAATGCCTCCCTTTTCGCCGTATACGCGGATCTTCAGTGCATTCTCTTCACCGGCAGCCACCTGCGATGCCATGAGTACACCGGCTGCGCCGTTATCGAATTTGAGTAATACATTACCATCATCATCCAGCGCCCGGCCTTCTACCATCACATTCAGGTCGGCACAGAGATGGGTGATTTTGGAGCCGGTGATATATTCAGACAGGTGTGCGGCATGGGTGCCGATATCGCCCATACAGCCACTTTTGCCCGATTTTTTAGGATCTGTTCGCCAGGCGGCCTGGGCATTGCCTTCGCGCTCGCTCAGTTTGCTGAGCCAGCCCTGCGGGTATTCTACCCATACTTTACGGATCTTACCCAACACGCCTGCTGCTACCATGGCTTTTGCCTGTTTTACCATGGGATAACCGGAATAGGTATGAGTAAGACAGAGGGTTAATCCTGTTTCTGCTACTTTCTGCTGGAGTTGTTTGGCTTCGTCCAGTGTAAACGTCATCGGTTTCTCGATCACCACATGGAAACCATGATCCAGCGCCATCATGGCGGGAGCAAAGTGAGCGAAGTTGGGGGTAACGATGGTCACAAAATCCATCCGTTGATCGGCCGGTAACTGGCTTTCTTTGGTGATCATCTCATCAAATGTGAGATAGGTTCTGTTGGCCGGCAGAAATAACATTTCGCCCGAGGCTTTCGCTATTTCGGGATTGATGCTTAAGGCACCACAAACAATTTCGATAAGGCCATCCATATTGGCGGCCAGGCGGTGGATGGCACCGATAAAGGCGTCTTTGCCCCCACCTACCATTCCCATTCTGAGTTTACGATTCATGGTTTGATACTTTTTTATGAAATGCTGGTATTATTTTAATCAATCAGGGTATGAATGCCTGTTAGCTGTAAAGTTTACATAAAAAATTGATGCATGGCAGATTTTATCAATCCAGTTTTAAAAATAAAAAATTACATTTAACCACAGATTGCTTTTTCATATAACCCCTAACGATATGCAGACTACTCCCCAACGTAGCCAATTATTTGTGGCCAGCTGTCTGGCCTTATTAGTAACTTCTCTTTCTTTTGGTATCCGCGCCGGAATTTTAGGTCGCCTGGGAGTTCAGTTCGAACTCTCTGCCGGAGAGCTGGGAACCATTGCTGCCACTGCGTTCTGGGGTTTTCCGCTGGCGGTGATCATTGGTGGTTTTGTAGTGGATATCATCGGCATGAAACGTTTACTGATCGTCGCATTTGTATTTCACCTGGCAGGTATTCTGTTAACCGTATTTGCCGGTGGATACTGGAGTCTGTTTATTTCAACATTATGTATCGGTATAGCCAATGGTACGGTAGAAGCTGCCTGTAATCCGTTAGTGGCTACTATTTATGCAGATAATAAAACCACCAAACTGAACCACTTCCATTTATGGTTTCCGGGCGGAATTGTGATTGGTACTTTATTGGTATACTTCCTTGATAAAGCGGGTATCGGCTGGCAGATCCAGGTGGGTCTGATGGCGATTCCCACCCTGATTTATGGTTATCTTTTCAGCAAACTGGATTTCCCGGTTACAGAAAGGGTGGCGAGTGGCGTATCGGCAGGGGAGATGTACAAATCATTGCTGAATCCATTGTTTATTGTGATGATTATCCTGATGTTCGGTACCGCCATTACAGAACTGTTTACCGGACAGTGGATCGATGTTTTATTAAAGAATGTATCTGATAATGCCATTCTGCTGCTGACCATCGAAACCGGCATCATGGTAATCGGAAGGGGTTTTGCGGGTCCGGTAGTGCATCGGTTCTCCCCAACGGGTGTATTGCTGATCTCAGCGATTTTATCTGCCGTAGGCTTATATCTTCTCGGACACAGTTCGGGTAATATGCTTTTTGTAGGGGCTATTGTATTTGGTATGGGCGTTTGTTATTTCTGGCCCACGATGCTGGGTTTTGTGTCGGAGAACCTGCCCAAAACAGGCGCTGTGGGCATGAACCTGATGGGTGGTGCCGGTATGTTTGCGGTATCTGTGTACACGGTATTCATGGGTGAGTATTATGACAAACTGGTAAGCGGAAAACTGCCAGCCGGCGATACCTCAGAAGCAGCCATGAATGAAGCCAAAAAACTGGCCGGACCGGAAGTGTTAAATGCTACACTGATCATTCCGGTGATCCTGTCTGTTGCGTTTGCCATATTATTGGTATACATGCGCGGCAGGAAAAGTTCATCTAAGTTATCTGCCGCATAGGCAATGAGTAATTATATGTAAAGTCCCATTCGTATATGCCCCCATATTCAAACAGAAGGAAAGCGATCAGGAATATCCTCGCAGGTTCTGCTGCCCTGGCAGCAGGTGCCTCGTCCATTCCTTCTTATGCTGCGGGGCCAAACAGCAGTTACATGTTAAAAGGTAATATCCAGCATTCGGTTTGCCGCTGGTGTTTTGGTAGTTTAACACTGGACGAATTATGTGTAGCCGCCAATGAGATCGGACTCAAGGGCATTGATCTGGTAGGGCCGAAAGACTGGGCCACCCTAAAAAAATACAATCTGGTCTCTACCATGTGCAATGGTGCCGAGATTAGTTTAACCAAGGGCTGGAATGATAAACAGTATCATTCCACACTCATTAAAAATTATACCGAACATATCGATCTGGTAGCAGATGCCGGTTTTAAAAACCTGTTTTGTGCCAGTGGCAACCGCAATGGTATGGATGATGAGACCGGTTTGCGGAATTGCCTGGAAGGACTGAAGCAGATCATTGGCCATGCAGAAAAGAGAGGGGTAGTATTAACCATGGAACTACTGAACAGCAAGATCGATCACAAAGATTATATGTGCGACAGAACACAATGGGGTGTTGAATTGTGCAAAAGGCTGAGTTCGCCGAATTTTAAATTGTTATACGACATATATCACATGCAGATCGATGAAGGTGATGTAATCCGGACCATCCGCGATTACAATACCTATATCGGTCATTATCATACAGCCGGTGTACCGGGCAGGCACGAGATCGATGAAACACAGGAGTTATACTATCCTGCCATCATGCAAGCCATTCTGGGTACCGGATTTACAGGGTATGTGGCGCAGGAATTTATTCCGCTGGCAGCAGATAAACTGGGCTCCTTACGGAAAGCGGTTTCGATATGTGATGTGTAAAATAAGTCAGGAGTCTGGAGTTGTGAGTCTGGAGTAATGTAACTCCTAACTCCAGACTCCCAACTATAATAAGTAAACCAATAAACAAACAGAATCATGTCCGATCAAACATTTGATGCGATTGTTGTCGGCTCCGGGATCAGCGGTGGCTGGGCGGCAAAAGAGTTAACCGAAAAAGGACTCA
>SCVK01000060.1 GCA_004297075.1 Chitinophagaceae bacterium | reverse complement strand
GGGATAAGCGGGTACGGTTACCCCGAATAAGGCTTTGGTTTCTTCATCGAACGATGGGAGTTGATTAGCTACGATGCGGATCCTGCCGGCAAAAGCCGTTAACTGGGCATTGATCCAGCGCACCCGGGCAAGCAGCGTGTCATTTTTTTCTTCTTTGGCCAGTGTACTGATCTCCTCCGTTAATGCCTGCACGGCATTCAATAAGCTGTCTTTGGGAAATACCGACGCTTTGTTACCTGCGGGGCGTAACGAATCGGGCCCGTAATAAGCATCTACGAATGCTTCATCATACTGGCCAATGGTAAGCCCCAGCCGAACATATTTTTCAGCCAGTGCGTTTAACCGGGCGGTCGCATTCGGAGTGCTTTCCTGTTGTGAACAGGCACCTGCTACTAACAACAGGGAGAGGTACATGATTTTTTTCATAACAGCATTGTGTTTGCTAAAGTTGCCACTATTATGGCATTCTTTCATGGTTTTGACGATAAAATACAGAAAGATGCGTTTGGCTGTTACGCCACAAAAAAATCAGGGTATTGCATGAGCAGGGAATCCTGTAAACTCCTTATATTAGGTTTACGATTTTGCCCGGAAGGATTCGATACCTCCTAAACGATTGTTATGTCTTATACCACTACCGTACGCATGGAATGGGTTCAGCAATGGATGGCCGATAAACGCGAGCCGCATACGATTGAAGAAGAACTCAGACTTTTGGGTTTGGGTGCAGATCATATTGAGGAACACCTGTCGGAATATAAAAAACTCCGGCATTCAAAGCGACTTACTACCGGGTTTATCTGGCTCGGTATTGGTGCTTTTCTTGGTTTTGTGAGTTGTGTACTTTCTCTAACAAATCCTTTTCCCGCATTGTATTTCTGGATACTTTATGGGCTTACTTCAGTAGCTATTACGCTGATCTTTGTAGGACTCTATTTTATTTTTGAGGACTAAAAAACTACCTCCGGCTTTCTTTAATGGCTTTGATCAGTTTGTTGTTCCTTCTTTCTGCGCGTGCATTCTGCAAAGACATAACGGCCCATAAAGCTGCCGGTAACCAGCCCAGCAGGGTTAGCTGTAACAACAAACAAATTACCGCCGTAAAAATCTTCCCCCTGAAAAAGAAAGACAGGAAGGGAAAAAGAATGGCTAATAACATATCCCCGGTTGGTTTATGGTTTGGGAAACAGTGGCTGTTACATCGCTTTACAGGTCAAACACGATGCCCTGCGCCAGTGGCAGTTTATCGCTCCAGTTAATGGTATTGGTTTGTCGGCGCATATAAGCTTTCCAGGCATCGCTGCCGCTTTCACGTCCGCCGCCGGTTTCTTTCTCTCCACCAAAAGCACCACCAATTTCAGCACCACTGGTTCCGATATTCACATTGGCAATACCGCAATCGCTGCCGGCGTGTGAGAGGAAGCGTTCCGCTTCGCGCATATTCAATGTCATGATGGAAGAGGAAAGTCCTTGTGGCACGCCATTCTGCAAGGCAATGGCTTCCTCCAGCGTAGTGTATTTCATCAGGTAGAGAATAGGGGCAAAGGTTTCGTGCTGCACGATGGCCATTTCATTTTTTGCTTCGGCAATACAGGGTTTCACATAACAACCGCTTTCGTATCCCTTTCCTTCCAATACGCCACCTTCCACCAGGAAACGGCCGCCCTGCTGTTTACACTGTTCAATGGAATGCAGGTACATTTTTACGGCATCGGTATCTATCAGGGGACCTACATGGTTATGGGTATCCAGCGGATCGCCAATGCGTAACTGACCATAGGCTTTTACCAGTTTGGCAGTAAAACTCTCATACACAGATTCGTGAATGATCAGTCTGCGGGTTGTGGTACAACGCTGTCCGGCAGTGCCCACTGCTCCGAAAACCGCACCGATCAGCGACATATCCAGGTCTGCGTCTTTGGAAATGATGATGGCATTGTTTCCGCCCAGTTCCAGGATACTTTTGCCCAAACGTCCGGCTACAGCCGCACTCAGTGCCTTACCCATGCGGGTAGATCCGGTGGCAGATACCAGCGGAATGCGGGTATCATTACTCATCCATTCGCCCACTTCACGTCCGCCCTGTACCAGTCCATTTACGCCTTCGGGTACATTATTCTTAGAAAATACTTCTGCTACAATTTTTTGTACGGCAATACCGCATAAAGGTGTTTTTTCACTGGGTTTCCAGATGGTCACGTTTCCGCAAACCCAGGCCAGTGCCGCGTTCCAGCTCCATACAGCCACGGGGAAATTAAAGGCGGAAATAATGCTCACAATACCCAGCGGATGCCATTGCTCATACATACGGTGTGCCGGGCGCTCGCTGTGCATGGTTAAACCATATAACTGGCGCGAAAGACCCACTGCAAAATCACAGATATCGATCATTTCCTGTACTTCTCCGTATCCTTCCTGCAGGCTCTTGCCCATTTCATAACTCACCAGTTTTCCCAGTGCTTCTTTGTTGGCACGAAGGGCATCACCTACCTGTCGTACAATTTCGCCGCGTTTGGGGGCGGGCCACATGCGCCAAACCGCAAATGCTTCCTGCGCTTTGGCGATGGTTGCTTCGTAGGCAGCTGTGTCGGTAGCTGTTACGGAACCGATGGTTTTCCCGTCAACGGGCGAGAAAGAATCGATTTGATTGCCATTACTGTTGATCCATACGGTGCCGGTAGAAGTACCGTGATTCTGTGCGGTGATGCCGAGTTGTTTAAGGAATTCCATACTGCAAAAGTACCACCAAACCGGATATTACCCAACCCCGGTTTGCAGGAGTTGATAAATTAATGTTCTCGAAGCAGCCGTTTCCGATACCGGTAGCCGGGCCTATGTATATCAAAAACGTAAAACCTTACTACACAATAACTGAAGAAGAGGATCTGAGCCTGTAAAGGCGCTAAATGAAAAAGGTACCACCTGTTGAGAACAACCGCTGGTACCTTTCATCAAAACCTTGCATGAAACATTTATGAAAAATGATCCCTGTAAAAGTATTTATCGTTATAACATTGTTCAATTTATATAGGCGAGCATGCCTATTGAATCGGGGAATTACTTGGTTTTAGAAATCGTTAACAATTGGTCATATACCTGACTGTAACTGCTGCCGATGGGAATCTCTTTACCGGCGGTCCAGAGTTTGGTTTTGCTGAACTTTTCGATACGTGCCAGGGGCACAATAAAAGAGCGGTGTACCCTTACAAAATCCCGGGAAGGGAGCTTTTCCTGGATACTTTTCAGTGTCATCAAAGTAAGTACAGGATTGGGTTTGATATAGATTTTGATATAATCGTCCAGTGCTTCTATCAGCTCAATGTCTTTCAGATTGATCTTCATGATCTCATAGTTCACTTTCACGAAGATGGAATTGAGCTGCAGTTCCTGCGAACT
>SCVK01000009.1 GCA_004297075.1 Chitinophagaceae bacterium | reverse complement strand
GGCGAACTTCGCTGGACCGGTACCCGTGTTGACCTGATCTTCGGTTCCAACTCAGAACTGAGAGCACTGGCAGAAGTATATGGTTGCACCGATTCAAGAGAGAAATTCATCAACGACTTTGTAGCCGCCTGGACCAAAGTAATGAACCTCGACCGTTTCGATCTCGTTTAATCACTGCTGTATCGATACATAAAAAGGTGGCCTGTTAACGGGCCACCTTTTTTAAATTTCAGCTATGAGGATGCTTTGTTTTTAGGCAATGCTTACTGATTATTTCAGTCTTTCCAACACACCTCTCCGCTTCACAATGTTCTTATAATCCCATTGAATCTGTTCCGCTTTTTTAAGCCAGCGTTTAAGGTCTTTGGGCTTCACCTCGTCTACCGATGTATAACGGATCTCTGCCGCCTTGAAACTGCCCTCATTGTGCAGTCCTTCTTCTTCAAACGACTGGCCGCTCCAGAACAATAGCCGGATACAGTTTTTCAATTTACTGTAACCCACAACGGGATTGCCTTCCAGAAACCAAACCGGATGTGCATGCCAGATCTTGTTTTCTGCATCTGGTAAACTTTCACAGATCAGTTTGGCAAGCAGATCGCAGATGGCGGCATCGGCGGGTGTTTGTTTAGCATGGTAGGCCTGGATGTCTGGATGCATGGCGGTGGTGTTAAATGGTGAATGGCAATAAGCAATAATAGAAAACTTTAAGTTACATAAAAAAGATATCAGTTTTATAAGCAGTAAGCGGTTTCATCGAAGTACAAAATTGCAGTTCTTTCCTCTTTTTCTTTATCCTTCTCTTATTGAACCCTCATAAGTATTCAGCGATGTTGCTGATATACAGGGTGTTTCACTAAGAGAAGGATAAGAGAGAAAGAGTAAAAGAAAGAATCCAGGTGGCACCTGAGAAAAAGTAAAAGAAAAGTATTTTATTAACCCCATGCTTTAGTATGGGGTTAAGTATACTCACATACTGGCGGGCTTCAGCCCTGACTTGGGGCTAAAGCCCGGAGGAAGAAGGGATTCAATTGACCCCGACCTGGGAGCTGGGGTTAAAGAAGAAGATAAATGATTATCATTCAGGAATGTCAACCTTACCAGACTGATATTATCAATCCTGCTTTTGCAGCACGGCTTCGATTTGATTGTACAATATATTTTGAGAACTCGGCCTAGCGGCGTCTGCAAAAGCAATTTTCCCATTTCGGTCAGCAATGATATAGTGTGGAATCAGGTACATATCTTTTTTGTTTACACTATCCCGGATACCGTTCCAGATATTCATATAAAACTTAGCTGAAATAAACATATTGTATCCAATGAGGTTCTTAGCCTGTATCATTTTTCGCCATAAATCATAGTCGTCTTTGTGATCATAATCTAAAGAGAGATATAAAAAAGCTACCTCCTTGTCAATAAACCGACTTTTCAGGGGCTCGTTGTAAGCAAATTCTTCTATGCAGGGAATACAATGAACACCCCATATATCAATATACACTACTTTTCCGGCAAACTCCTTTTGCATAAGCACAGAATCTAATGAGCTGATTCCGTAGCCCTTGATTGTTTTGACTTTAGCGGACTGAGAGGATACGGCTTCGGGGAAGAAACCAATAGAAAACATCATTAATGTTACTATAATTGATCCCCTTCTATAATTTCCCATTAGATGGTATTTATGAAAAGTATAAAAGCCGGTTGCAGGAGTAAGTTGGGGGATATTCCCTAGACCAATCCCGTCTCCGTAACCAAGTGCGTCATATTTTCTTAAGTGAATGAACCCTAAATTAAAGAGAATAGTTGAGAACCCTGTCAGACAGGTATTTAGTCTACGAAGAAAGTATTGTTAAAAAATCTCTATCCCATAGCAACTTGATATCTCAATTATAGATGTTTAATGCTACTTTAGGAAACCGGAGTATCATCTGTTCTTTTCGCTTGTTCTTTTTATAGTGAACCTTCTCACCTATTCAGCCATGTTGCTGAAACACTGGGTGTTTGACTAAGAGTTCAAAGAGAGCGTATCGGCTAAAACCCGGTTTTAGGGAAGCTCAAAGAACTGAACATAAACACCGAGCAGAATATGCCAGAGCAAATAATGTCCGAGGCGCAAGCTAATTGATGCCACAAAACCAGCTTTGGTAAAATAAAAAGCCTGCAAGGCATTCATCAGTAATCCGGTGATTAGTGAATACAGGATGAAAGCCAGATTTCCATCCGGGAATTGTTCCAATGGCTCCCGTAAAGCTGTTAGCAGAATACCGGCCCATACAAAATAAGTATAATACTGCCCGCTTTTAAACCACTTACCCAATAACAGGATCAGCGTAAGGGGGATTAGCCTATAAAACACTTCTATCTCAAATGCACCCGAAACATATAGAAATATGGAATAAGGAAAAGGTTGCAAAAAAGGAGGAAGTTCAGCGTAAGGGGCCGGGTGCATAATCACTTTTACAATCAGTATATCCAGCAAACCAAAACAGATACCGATCAGTAGTGGATAAAGAATTCTTTTCTTATTTGTGATGCGCTTATCCCAAAATTCAGGTAGCCCGACCCTTGCTTGAAGAAACAAAAATGGGATGCCAATCAACATCATAGCCAGATTGGTAAAATCCCATACGCGTACAAATGCATAACTATGGGTGATGGCTCTACCATAATAGATACCTGCCAGTGCAATGGCTAAGAACACAGCATAGATAAACAGATTTTGTTTAGTGGCAATAGCTAGTTTCATAGTTAGACAGTTGAATAATACACTCACGTATTTTGTAGTGAATGCAAATTTTGATCTCTAAATTATATAAAAATGAATCCGGGAACTACCGAAAATAAAAAAAGGTGCTATGGGATGTCTAACGGCACAAAGTGTTCCTGCGCAACAACTGATGAGAATACAATATCATTTCTTATTAACCCCATGCTTCAGCATGGGGTCTGTATACCGGGTAGCAGTGGGGCTTCAGCCCTGATTGCCTGCTGGTTATAAACCCTTAAACAGATTGGGATAATCAGTAATAACCCCTGTAACCCCCATTTGTTTCAACTCTTTTATCCTTACCGCATCATTCACCGTCCAGGGCACCAGCCCCACTGCAGCATCGCGGCATTGTTTTACGAGTAAAGGGGTCACCAATGTATGTGCCGGACTGTAAATGGCAGGTATAAAACCCAGGTCGCGCAGCTGCAGGGCAAAGGGTTTGGGATCGTTATCTTCTACCAGTAAAGCAGTTTTGATAGAAGGATATTTTTCGTGCAGGTATTGCAGCGTACGCGGATCAAAGGATTGGATGATGACCCGTTCTGTAATATTTTTTGTTTTGATCACTCCTACCACCAGCTCTACAAACGCTGCCGGTTGGGGATGGTACTGATCATCGGTAGCAGGCTGGCTCTTGGTTTCGATATTATATTGAGGTAATGGCTTCTGGTTATTGCGGCAATAGGTTTCTACCGCATCAATCATATCGGCCAGCAGGGGTTTGTGTACCGCCATTCTTTGCTGCTTCGGAAAACGTGGGTGCGGGCGTTGACCCACATCGTAGGTTTTGATCTCTGCATAATTCATCCGGTAAAGGTTGAGATTTTTTTCCTCTGCCTCGGTTACCAGACTACCATCCGGCTTTGTAGTGATCTCGTGATTGAAGAAAGGTTCATGGCTCAGCAATACCTGTTGATCCTGTGTGATGACCGCATCGGTTTCCAAGGTAGTTACCCCCAGGTCAATGGCATGCAGCATGGCGGGAATGGTGTTTTCCGGCATTAGTCCCCGGCAACCGCGGTGCCCCTGTTTATCGAAATGTTGCACTTGCAAACGCTGCGTCTTTAAACCACCGGTACAGGCAGTCAGTGAAAGGAAGCCTATTAACGCTATCAAAGTTTTCATGAAGCAAATAACTGATCCTTTCTTTTGCGCATTTCATGGGCCACGCCCTGTGCATTAGGATCACCCGCCTCCAATTTAGCTAAAATATTCTCATAACTTTTCTGATCGCGGTTCTGGCTCAATTTAAACACATGTTCTATCGATGTAATCCTGATCTCAAATGCTACGATGGCCTTTGTTAAACGCATCACATACTCAGGGGACAATTCTTTGTACAATGAAGGTGATGCGGGATTGTTTTCATAATAACCAGTAGTATCATCCAGCGTTTTCAGCAACTCCTCCCCATCCAGAAAAGAAAGTTCACCACGGGCATGCACCGACATATAATTCCAGGTAGAAGCCTGTTGTTTGTTCTCATACCAACTGGCACTGATATAGGCATGCGGTCCGGAAAATACAACCAGTACCTGTTTATTCTGTTCAAGGGCTTTGTGGTGATCGTTACCCTTCATAATATGTCCGCGCAGGTACAACTGTCCCTCCCGCTCCGCAAACAAAAATGGGATCTGCGTGGCCACCGGCCGCTGCTCCGCATCCACTGCCATCAGCATAGCGAAGGAATGGGCTTTCATGAATTCGAGTATAACTGCGGGGTCTTTTTCTTTGAAGGTGGGAAGGGTGTACATGGTGTTGTAAGTGATAAGTTGTAAGTACTATGTTTTCAATTCGGTTTTCGACATTCGGTGTTCGATATTCTACCTCCCCCCTCTTCATCTGTTCCTTGTTCGTCTGTTCATCTGTTCTACTAAGGTATTTAAATAAAACGCTCCATTCACCGGACAAAATGATGAATGGAGCGTTGCAGGTATAAATGCACAATGTGAGGGAACTGGGTTACTTCACCATTTCAATCACCTGTGTTTGTGGCATATTGGCATTACGCATGGCTATATTACGAACCGCTGCGGATACAAAGGCTCTGAACGACTGCTGGCTAACCGCATCAGTACCCACCATGGCCGGCACACCGTTATCGCCGCCTTCGCGGATAGATTGTACCAACGGGATCTGGCCCAGGAAAGGCAGCTCATATTCTTCGGCCAGGCGTTTGCCGCCTTCTTTACCAAAAAGATAATATCTGTTTTCAGGTAATTCTGCCGGCGTAAAATAGGCCATGTTTTCTACCAGTCCGATAATGGGCACATTGATCTGCGCCTGTCCGAACATGGCAATCGCCTTTTTAGCATCGGCCAGTGCTACATTCTGCGGGGTGGTTACTATGACCACACCGGTAACCGGTACGGTCTGCATCAGGGTTAAGTGAATATCGCCGGTGCCGGGTGGCATATCTATCACAAGATAATCCAGCTCGCCCCAGTCTACATCGGTAATAAACTGGCGGATGGCACTGCTGGCCATCGGCCCACGCCATACCACCGCATTCTTTTCATCTACCAGTAATCCGATGCTGATGAGGCTGATGCCGTATTTCTGCAGGGGAACGATCATTCCCTTTCCATTCATATCCTTCATCATGGGCCGCTCGCCGCGTACGCCGAACATGATGGGTACGCTGGGTCCGTAAATATCCGCATCCATCAATCCCACTTTGGCACCCCCTTCGGCCAGGGCCAGGGCCAGGTTGGCCGATACGGTACTTTTACCCACACCACCTTTACCGCTTACTACAGCAATGATATTTTTTACACCGGCTAACACCTGCTGGTTGTCTTTACGCGTGGTAGAGGTATTGGCAGTAAAATTCACCTGCACCTTGGCTTCCTTATTCACCAGTAATTTGATCGCATTTTCGCTGGCCGTGCGCATCATGTCCTTCATGGGGCAGGCCGGGGTGGTTAATACAATGGTAAAACTCACCTCGTTGCCGTTAATAGCCACATCTTTTACCATGTTCAGGGTTACCAGGTCCTTGCCCAGATCGGGCTCCTGCACATTGCTAAGTGCCTTCAGTATAGCTGCTTCTGTCATCACGAAAGTTTTTGTTAAAAAAGAAATCAGGCTGCAAAGTTAACAGTTGGCAACCTTACTTTGTTGGAAATAGCAGGAATC
>SCVK01000059.1 GCA_004297075.1 Chitinophagaceae bacterium | reverse complement strand
TATATCAACGGCACCAAACAGCCGAAAGAGGTAAATGATAAATACAGGAAGTATTTTGAAGATGAGGATTACAGTATCAAGAGTGATGGAGATGATTTCACGAGTATCTGATCGATACAACCGTCATTCCGAGAAAACAATATTTGTTTTACCCGGAATGACGGTTCTCTTTAAAACCTAACCGTAGGACAGCGCACCGATTTACCTGCACTGGAAGGGAAGACACCGCTTTTTACAATCGATATTTCGTAGGCACCGCGGGTGCCGTTGAGGGTATTCAGGCTGGAGATGGTAGCATCATAATTAACCGTGATGCGCATATCATTTACCTGGTAACCCACCATCGGGATCAGCGCATCTTTGTTACGGTAATACAATCCGATGATAAACTGGCTTAGCCCATCACCCGTCAGATCGCGGTTGGCATTAAAACCCACCACCGTTTCCCAGGCATTCCCCATTTTGCTAACATAGAGGTTCGGATTTACGATCCAGGTATTCTGTACTTTAAAACTGCTGTTCACAAAAGCCGTATAGCGGGGTTCTACGCGGTTATCAGAAACGGAAGCATCAAAAAAACTTTCGCGCGGACGGTTGATATGCGACACACTGATACCCGCATTCAGGTACATATTCTCAGAAGCGAAATACGCATAATTCAATCCCATCTGCAGATCAAAATAATTCACTTTGTTATAGGCAAAGGGTTCATTGGGCGGAATGGTTACATCGAAGAAACTGCCGTTCCACTGGTTATCGAAAGTAAGCTTGGAGATATCGACCCGCTTAGACATATACCCCAGCGTGAAGCCACCGCTCAGTAAACTATTATACCCCAGCATCTGGTGATACGCAACACTGGCATAAGCGCCGGTAGAAGAAAGGATCCCGCTACCCGCCACATCTTTCAGCAACGAGCCGCCCACACCCAGCCAGCCGTTTTCAAAACGATCGGTAAATAATTTGGTATCGCCCCAAATACTCATGGTGCGATAAGGGGTTCCAACATTGGCCCACTGGTTGCGGTAATTACCCCCTACCCTGAAATCATAATCCGGATTAAAGCCGGTATTGGCGGGATTCACCAGCATGGGTGCATTGAAATACTGTGAGAAATGCAGATCCTGTGCATACCCATATCGCACCAGCACTATGGTCAATAACAAGAGTACTATTTTCATTCTCACGCGCATAGTAACTATCTGAGTAAGGTAATATCTCCTTTTTTCGTTATCCGCTCCTTGCTGCTGAATTCTATCACTAAGGTATAATGATATACATCCTGCGGCTGCAATTTCCCGTTAAACCTTCCATCCCATCCCTCGTAAGGATCGGTGCTTTTGTACACAACAGCACCCCAACGGTTATAAATCGTCCATGTCATCCGGTCTATGCCATACCCCCGCACATACACTTTATCATTCTGTCCATCTCCATTGGGCGAGAAAGCATTGGGTACATCCAGTAAACTATTGATCGTAACAGAAATCGGCAAACAGGTAGTATCGCTGCAACCGGCATTGTTATACGCTACCAGACAGCTATTATACGTACCCGAAGCATTGAACAAATGCCGCACCGTTGTATCCGGACGGATAGTGAACAAAGTATCATTATCTCCAAACAACCACTTATACCGGGTAGCTCCTACAGAAGCATTGAGGTAACTAACCGCTGTATTCGGCTCTGTTGGATTGGGCGAGTATGTAAAAGAAGCAGAAGGGTTCGGATTTACCGTAATGGTAAAATAACCGGAAGTATCTGTTTGGTTACAGGTATTAGCATCATTGGCAATCAAACGCACGCGATAAACACCTGTGCTGTTGTATACATGCACCGGATCATGAACCGTAGACGTAGTGCCATCTCCAAAATCCCAGATAAAAGCACTGCCACCCAATGAGGTATTATTAAAGGAGGCATTGTAAGGCGCACAGCCATTGGCAGGTGTTTCAAACTGGGCTTTTACATTGGTAGCGATCCTGATCACCTGCGTAATACTGTCAGGAGCATTACAGTAACTCGTATCGAGTAATACCAGCCGTACATTGTAAGTACCCGCAGTACTATACGTATGGGTTACTTTTCCGAGGCCCGCCAACTGGGTGGTTCCATCTCCGAAATCCCAGCGGAA
>SCVK01000058.1 GCA_004297075.1 Chitinophagaceae bacterium | reverse complement strand
TAAAATCGCAATATGGCGGATAGATCATTTGAGGAACAGGTTCGGGAAGAGATGGCCGGTCTGCTCATCAGACCTGGTGCGGCTGTATGGGAAAAACTGGAAGCCGATCTTACCCGTAAGAAAAAAAGACGGGGGCTGATCTGGTTTGTTGTTGCCGGACTTGGGATTTTGCTGCTCTCCGCAGTATGGTATAATATGCAGGAGATCCGGCCGAATACGGAAGAGCTTCAGGCCAATACCGTTCCAGTAAGGGGTTCGGTTTCACCCAAAAAAGAGGAGAGGGCAACACCACTGGATAATAACAATGGGGTAAGCATTCATGATAAGGAAAACAGGGAACAGCCTGCTATGATTCATGACAAAGTGGAAATAGCAGCCAGTTTTCGCAAAGCAACAGCGGATAGAAAACCGGTTAAGCAAATTCTTCCGGTTTCAGCAGACACTACAAAAAAGATCACCGGAGAAACCAATACTAACAGCTCCATTACTGTTGCAGATGCGATAGTGGGTAAGGCGGATAATATGAATGATGTAACTGATCCTGTTACTCCGGTTCACCAAGAAGAGCTGTCAGACAGTGTTATCGCACCTGCTGCAAAAACGGTATTGACATCAGATACAGTTAGTAAAGAGATGACTGCCCAAACAAAAGAGAAGGCTGCCGTAAAAAAAAGCTGGCAGCTGAGTTTAGCTGTGACGGGTGGGATCAGTGGTATGCGTAAACTTCCGGGGCAAACACTGGCCTATCAATCTTCTATCTCTAATCCTTCCGCTGGTGGATTGCCAGGAGGAAACAATACGTATAGGGTTCCTTCTCTGCAGGATGCAGGGTCTTATGGGGTTTCTCTGCTGGCAGATAAACAACTATCAAAAAGATATGGAATCGGCATTTCATTGGGATATGAAACCTATCGCTCAAAAACCACCGTGGGTAAAAGGGTGGATAGTTCGCTGCAGTCGTCTTTTTACGCACCAGCTGCCGATCAGCGGTTTTATTATATCAGCACAGATAGTGTGCCTTATGTAAACCGGTTTCATTTTGCACAGGCTGCGGTATCGGGTTATGCAAAATATTCTCTGGGTAAATCACTGCAATTACGGTGGGAGCTGGGCCTGGGTCTATCTGCCTTGCTGGGTAGCAATGCTTTGCATTATGATAATGGAAGAGGAGTGCTTTTTACTAACCGATCTTTGTTAAGAACCCTGCAGTGGAATCTCTCTACCGGTGTTGAATTCGGTTTTGGGAAACAGCCTTTTTTATTCCTGGGGCCACAGATAACCTGGTTTATACAATCGCCATATACAGATGAGGGTAGTGCCGATCAACATCTTTTTCGTTCAGCCCTCAGAGCAAGAATAGTTTTGGGTAAAAAAAGAAAATGATGCAACGACGTTTGTACCTGCCGTGTCAGGGAATAAATGTCAGTTATGAAAAATTATTTTTTCACCCCGCTGCTGTTATCTCTGTTTGCGCTATCCTGCACCAAAGACCGGGTAGATGAACATTATACCTTTTTCAGGCCGGTATATGCCACCAAAGAAACGGTAAAGACCAATATTAAAAGCAGTGCCCCGGAACTGTTACAAAATCCCGGTAAGCTGGTAATTAAAGATAATATTCTCTACCTGAATGATCTTGACAAAGGAATACACGTAATTGATATCAGTGATCCCGCGCAATTAAAAAATATTGCGTTTATCCATATTCCCGGATGTATAGATATGGCGATCAACGGAAACTACCTGTATGCAGACTGTTATACAGATCTGGAAGTGTTGGATATCACCAACCCTTTACAGATAACAGTTAAACAAGACCTGCCGGGCGTGTTTCCTCATCGGTTCTACAATAATTTTGTGGCTGATACAACAAAAGTGATCCGGCAATGGGTACGGGTGGATACCGTGGTCAGTCATCGGTTTAGTGAAACGGTTGATTATAGCCCCAGAAGAGATTGGATGCTTTTTTCCGCTTCGTCTGCTCTAATGACCGCAACCGGTGCGGGGCTGGGAATCAGCGGCTCTATGGCCAGGTTTGCGCAGCTCAGCCAACGGTTATATACAGTAAGTTCCGATGATCTGAAAGTATTTAATGTAACAAGGGAGGATAAACCTTTGTTTGTGAAGTCGGTGGATCTGCAGAATGGGAATATTGAAACCATTTTTCCTTATACAGACAAACTTTTTATAGGCTCGCAAACAGGAATGTTTATTTATGATGCCGGTAATCCGGACCAACCGGTTAAGTTGGGTCAGTTTATGCATAGCCGCTCCTGCGATCCGGTGATAGCCGATGGGCGTTATGCCTACGTCACATTACGTTCCGGCAGTTCTTGCGGAGGCTTTAGCAACCAGTTGGATGTGATAGATATTAACCAGCTTACGAGTCCGCAACTGGTTAAATCGTATAGTCTATCTGCACCTGCCGGATTGGCCAAAGACGGCAAATTCCTGCTGATCTGCGATGGAAAAGAAGGATTGAAAATCATGGATGCAACCCATCCCGCAGCCGTAAACCTGCTGGGGCGTGTTCCGGGTATCGATACCTATGATGTGATTGCAATGAACGGAACCGCTTTTGTTGTGGCTAAAGATGGCGTATATACCATTGATTACACCAATCCTGCACAGCCCCGGATACTTAACAGGATCCTGAAAACAGAAAACAAATGACCATGAAAAAGATCTGTCTGCTGGCGGCCCTGCTGCTGGCTAATGATAGTTATTCGCAAAAAACCAACCAACCATCAACTCTATATATTACACCACAGGTAGGATTGCTGAACGGAGATCATGCGGTGAGTGCACAAGTGGTGTTATCCGGTGGTATGAAAACCCGTACATGGAGTTATGGTATTGGCGCCGGTGTGGATTATTATAAGATCAGATCTGCACCACTTTTTATTGAGCTGAAAAAAGACTTCGGCAGAAAAGAAATTCCTTTGTTTGCCTATCTGCAATTGGGTGCCAATATTGCCTGGCCATTGTCATCTGATTACTGCGAAAATGTTTATAGCTCCTGGTTTGGTAATACTACCACCCGTTTCCAGAGCGGCATGTACCGGGAGTTGGGGATCGGCTATACCGGTTGGTATACCAAAAAGAAAGAGGTCTGGATTAGCCTCGGATATTCAACCAAAACCATGGCCGAGTTTTATGACGAACTGATTTATCCTGATTTTCCGCCCTACGATCGGGTAACTAAAACCGAGCGGAAGCTGGCTTACACATTTAACCGGTTAGTACTGAAAATAGGTTGTCGTTTATAGGCAATGGGATATCTCCCCGGGGGAGGGAGGTATCCCTGTTTTCAGTCAGGATTGGAGAAAGGTAAGATTGCGCTGGATTCCCTTGTATTTACTTCGTTTGATAGGTGATTCTTTAAAGATGCGCGCAAAAGCGTCTTCACTTAATTCCTCCCATTCTCTGGTAGCGAGGTTCAGTATTTCGGGGATGGGGGTAAACTGTAATTCGGTAGTGGGTTTACTGAACCGGTTCCACGGACAAATATCCTGGCACACATCACATCCGAATAACCAGTTATCGAATTTGCCCTTCATGTTCTCCGGTATCAATGCATCTTTCAGTTCGATGGTAAAATAGCTGATACATTTACTGCCATCGATCACTTTGTTTTCTTTGATGGCCTCTGTAGGGCAGGCATCGATACATTTATGGCAACTGCCGCAATAATCTTTGGCCAGCGGATCATCGTACTGCAGTTCCAGATCTACGATCAGGGTAGCAATAAAATAAAAAGAACCGCTTTGTTTATTGATGAGGTTGCCGTTGCGGCCGATCCAGCCGGCCCCGCTTTTTACGGCCCAGGTTCTTTCCAGTACGGGGGCAGAGTCTACAAAACCACGACCTTGTATTTCTCCAATGGATTGATTAATACTGGCGAGGAATTGATGGAGCTTGCCCCTGATCACTTCATGGTAATCTTTTCCGAAAGCGTATTTGGCAATATGCGGGGTTCCTGTTTTTTGTTGCTGTGACGGGTAATAGTTTTGTAACAATGTGATCACTGATCTGGCACCGGGCACCAGTTTGCGCGGATCAACCCGGAGGTCGAAATGATTTTCCATGTATTGCATGCTGCCATGCATCCCCTGCTGCAACCAGGCTTCGAGCCGGCGGGCATCTTCATCCAGTTTTTCTGCTTTGGCAATACCGCAATAGAAAAAACCCAGCTGTTGGGCTGTTTGTTTGATGATTTGTGTATGCTTGGTCAGGTTGGACAAGAGATCAGGTACAATTTAGCGGTAAAATTATTTACAGGCAGATGACAACTGCGCATCGATGGATTGTTTCATGTCCATAAAGATCTCTTTTCGTTCTTCACCCAGCCCGCCTTTGGTAAAAAAGATACAGGCATACCCGCGGCAAAAATCTACCATGGGCCAGGTACCGAATAAACCCGGACTGGCCAGTACCTGTGCCTGCCCGTTTTCATCGGCCTGCAGTACCCAGGCACCAAAACCATAGTTATAGCCCTCGGCGGCTTTGGGTGCATATTTAATCATGGCAGGTGTTGTGCGAACCGTTTGCATCTCGGCAATCGCTTTCTCGCTCAGGATCCGTTTGCCGTTGAATAGACCTTTATTCAGGATCATGGATAGAAAGTTCATATAATCGCTGGCGGTAGAAATGGCACCACCGGATGGATTGACCGCATTAAAACTGGAGAAACTGGTATTACGCATCATCAGTGGACGGGTAATATGTTCCTGCATTAACTGTTCAAAACTTCTGCGGGTTAACACTTCCAGTACCCGGCCGGCAATGTTCAGTCCGATATTGCTGTAACGGAACTCAAGACCAGGGTTGGCCATAATATCTTTTTTGGAGGCAAAATCGTTGACCTCTTCTTCGAGCGAAGCATATTTTTTCCGACCAAGCAGGCTTAGCATCCGGATGGGTTCTGATTCGATCCCGGTTAAATGCGCGAGGCAGTCTTTAATGGTAATATATCCTTTGGAGTATTTAGTGAAAACGGGCAGGTATTTACTCACTTTATCGTCCAGCGATAGTTTACCCTGATCTACAAAACTCATGACGAGAGCGGCAGTTAACCATTTACTACAACTCGCTATCGGTGCCTGTGTTTTGGCATTAAAATCGGTGCCCAGGGCTTTCTGGTAAACCAGTTTGCCATCCTTGTAAATAAGGGCCACCACATTGCCGCCCAGCTCTTTTTTGGAGGCTTCCAGTTTACGGTCGAGCTCCGAAAAATCGGGTTGGGCAAGGGCCACCTGAAAGAATAACAGGAAAATGAATACAGCACTGACTTTACCGCAGATAGTTTGAGATTTTACAGACATAATTACCGGATTTATTAC
>SCVK01000057.1 GCA_004297075.1 Chitinophagaceae bacterium | reverse complement strand
AATAAAAATGCCTCCAGTATTCGGAGGCATTTTACAATACATTAAAATATATTATATGCTTACTAAATAGCTCTTATCCTTTGATTCCAGCACTGAACCACCCATCAGGTATTCATCAACTTTACGGGCGCATTCCCTCCCTTCACTGATGGCCCATACTACGAGTGATTGTCCGCGGCGCATATCACCCGCTGTGAAGATCTTCTGGATATTGGTCTGGTATGACTGTTCCGTGGCTTTTACATTCCCTCTTTCGTCCAGGTCAATGTCCAGTTGTTTTAACAGGCCTTCGTGCTGGGGATGTACAAATCCCATGGCCAGTAAAGCCAGTTCGCAGGGGATCTCTCTTTCTGAACCGGCCACTTCCTCAAAGCGGGCCTGTCCGCCGCCCTCCGGTGTTTTCCAGGCCAGGTCAACTACTTTCAGCGCTTTCAGGTTTCCGTTCTCATCGCCAATAAAGGCTTTCGTGGCAATAGACCAGTGCCTGTTAGCGCCTTCTTCATGCGAAGAAGTGGTTTTCAGTGTCATGGGATACGTGGGCCAGGGCATAGATATGGTTCTGCTCTCCGGTGGTTTGGGCATCAGCTCAAACTGGGTAACCGAAGCGGCACCCTGGCGGTTGGATGTGCCTACGCAGTCGCTGCCGGTATCACCGCCTCCAATCACCACTACATTTTTAGCAGTGGCAAAAATATCTTCTCCCTCAATGGGGCGGTTGCTGACTCTTTTGTTCTGTTGTTTTAAAAACTCCATCGCAAAATGCACACCTTTCAGTTCCCTGCCCGGAATATCCAGGTTGCGGGGTATGGTTGAACCGCCGGCCAATATCACTACCTGGAATTCGCGCAGCAGGTCATTGATGCTGGTATTAACGCCCACGTTCGCATTACAACGGAAAGTAACCCCTTCTTCTTCCATCAGTGCCACCCTTCTTTCTACCACCCATTTTTCGAGTTTGAAATCAGGGATTCCATAGCGTAGTAGTCCTCCGGGTGCATCGTCTCTTTCAAAAACGGTGACACTATGGCCCGCATAGTTTAATTGTGCCGCAACGGCCAAACCGGCTGGTCCGGAACCTACCACGGCCGCTTTTTTACCGGTTCGCAGATTGGGTTTGCGCGGTTTTACAAATCCTTTCTCAAAAGCGATCTCGATAATATGTTTTTCAATTTCTTCGATGGCCACCGGCGGTTGGTTAATACCCAATACACAGGCACTTTCGCAGGGGGCCGGACAGATCCTTCCGGTAAATTCAGGAAAGTTATTGGTGGCACTTAAGATATCGTACGCTTCTGCCCAGCTTTTGCGGTAAACGGCATCATTGAATTCGGGAATGATATTACCCAGCGGACAACCATTATGACAAAACGGAACACCGCAGTTCATACAACGGGCCGATTGCTGGTTGAGTTTTTCTTCAGGAAATTTTTCAACAAACTCACGGTAATCGTTAACACGTTCTTTCGAAGGACGTTTGCCGGGAAGTTCTCTCGTAAATTCTATAAATCCGGTTGGTTTACCCATTGGGATAATCGTTTATTGGTTTACTGGTTATTAGTGACCAGTTCGTGTAATGGTTTTTACTTTTGACTTTTTACTTTTGACTTCTCAGTTCTCTCCGCCAGTGCTTTCTTGTAATCTCTCGGAAATACTTTCACGAAATTCTTCAACTGGTTCTCAAAATCGCCCAATACAAATTTGGCAACACTGCTGGCCGTGTAAGCGAAATGTCGGGTAATCATATCCTGTAACAGCTGCGCATCGGACTGATCGAGTGGATCCAGATCTACCATCTCTTTGTTACAGAGCTGATCAAACTCACCGTTCACATCATATACATACGCGATACCGCCACTCATGCCTGCTGCAAAATTTCTGCCTGTGCTGCCAAGGATCACTGCGGTTCCGCCGGTCATGTATTCACAACCATGATCGCCCACACCTTCTACCACCACACTGGCGCCTGAATTTCTTACGGCAAAACGTTCGCCTGCTTTTCCACGGATATAAGCTTCTCCCGCAGTGGCACCATAAAATGCCACGTTACCGATGATGATATTTTCTTCCGGTACAAAAGAAGCCTGTTTGGAAGGATATACAATCAGTTTGGCACCGCTTAAGCCTTTACCGAAATAGTCATTGGCATCTCCTTCCAGCTCCAGCGTAACCCCTTTGGTGTTAAAAGCACCAAAACTTTGTCCGGCGGTTCCGGTGAAGGTGAAATGGATGGTATCTTCCGGTAACCCTTCGGCTTTGTAGATCTTGGTTATCTCGTTAGAAAGAATCGTGCCTGCGGTACGATCCGTATTTTTAATAGGGAAGGAAGCTGCCACTCTTTCTTTTTTCTCAATGGCTGTTTGTGCCGCTTTCAGCAACTGCCAATCCAATACGTCTGCAATACCATGGTCCTGCTCTTCCTGTTTGTATAAACCGGTGTCTGCGCTTGCAGGTTCTTTATATAATACGCCAGACAGATCCAGCGCGCCATATTTCCAGTGGGTGATGTTTTCGCGCATTTCCAGCGAATCTACCTGGCCAATCATTTCGTTCACGGTTCTGAAACCGAGTTCCGCCATGATCTCTCTCAATTCTTCTGTTATGAAATGGAAGAAGTTAACCACATGATCCGGATTGCCGGTAAAACGTTTGCGTAGTTCCGGATCCTGTGTAGCTACGCCCACCGGGCAGGTGTTCATGTGGCATTTGCGCATCATGATACATCCTTCCACGATCAGTGCAGCAGTGGCTACACCCCATTCTTCTGCGCCTAATAAGGCTGCAATGGCAATGTCGCGACCGGTTTTCATCTGTCCATCTGCCTGCACTATTACGCGGCTGCGTAATTTATTTTTGACAAGTGTTTGATGTGTTTCTGCAAGGCCCAGCTCCCATGGCAACCCTGCGTGTTTAATGGAACTGATGGGAGAAGCACCGGTGCCGCCATCAAAACCTGCGATCAATACCACGTCGGCTTTGGCTTTGGCCACACCTGCTGCAATGGTACCTACACCTGCTTTGGATACCAGTTTTACATTGATACGTGCCGCACGGTTGGCATTCTTCAGATCAAAGATCAATTGCGCCAGATCTTCAATGGAATAGATATCGTGGTGGGGAGGTGGAGAGATCAGTCCTACGCCCGGTGTAGAGTGCCTGGTTTTACCGATCCACTCATCTACTTTGTGTCCGGGTAACTGACCACCCTCGCCGGGTTTGGCACCCTGTGCCATTTTGATCTGCAGTTCATCTGCTTCGGTGAGGTAAAAACTCGTCACGCCAAAACGGGCAGATGCTACCTGTTTGATAGCGGAACGCATGGAATCGCCGTTAGGCAAACGCTGGTAACGGATCTCGTCTTCGCCACCTTCGCCTGTATTACTCTTACCGCCTAAACGGTTCATGGCAATGGCGAGTGTGGTGTGGGCTTCCCAGGAAATGGATCCGAAAGACATGGCACCCGTTGCAAAACGTTTGAAGATATTGGCCGCCGGTTCTACCTCATCAATAGAAATAGATGGGCGGTTGCGTTTGAACTGGAACTGGCTGCGTAACGTACAGGCTTTTTCCGTTTGGTCGTTTACCAGTTTGGAATATTTTTTGAAAGTGGCATAATCATTCATCCTGGTGGCATGCTGCAACAGGTGAATGGTTTGCGGATTGAATAAATGGAATTCACCTTTACGTTTCCACTGGTAAATACCACCCACTGGTAAACGATCGATCGGGATCTCTTTTTTGCTGAAAGCAAAATAATGTTTGGCGAGCACTTCTTTGGCGATCTCATCCAGTCCCATGCCCTGTATGCGTGAAGTGGCACCGGTAAAGTATTGATCCACCACCGTTTTGTTCAGTCCGATGATCTCGAAGATCTGTGCACCCTGGTAAGATTGCAAAGTAGAAATTCCCATTTTGGAAAATACTTTCAGCAATCCTTCATTCACCGCTTTTACATAATTCTTCTTCAGGTATTCCACATCCAGTTCAGTCTGGAGTTTGTGGCCCAGTTTCATATCACGGATAGAAGAAAGCGCGAGGTAAGGGTTAATGGCAGTTGCACCAAACCCCAGCAGGCAGGCAAAATGGTGTACTTCCCACACATCGCCGGCCTCTACAATAATACCTACCTGGCCACGGTATCCTTTGCGGATGAGGTGGTGGTGTACGGCTGCCGTTGCCAGCAGGGAAGGGATGGGGGCATGGTCGGAATCGATCGCGCGGTCGGTAAGAATGATTACTTCAAATCCATCTTCTACTGCATCCACTGCGTAACGGCAGAGACGGTCCAGGCCGGCTTTCAGCGAACCCGGTTTGCCATCCGACCGGAAATAGGTTTGCAGTGTTTTGGCCTGGAAGATACCTGTATCTATACTGCGGATCTTTTCCAGCTCGTGGTTATTCAGTACCGGATGTTTCAGTGCTACACTGTGGCAGGCCAGCGGATCTTCTACCAGTAAATTACCGTTGCTGCCGGCAAAGGTGGCCAGCGACATTACCATTCTTTCCCGGATAGGATCGATGGGCGGATTGGTTACCTGAGCAAATAACTGTTTGAAATAACTGCTGAGATGTTGTGGCTGTTCGCTGAGAATAGCGAGCGGAATATCGGTACCCATAGAACCAATAGGTTCCTTGCCATCAATGGCCATGGGGGCAATGATGGTATCGAGATCTTCTGTTGAATAACCAAATACTTTCTGGTATTTGAACACCTGCTCATGTTCGAGGTGTGTGAACATAACACGGGGTTCGGGTAATTCTTCCAGGCGGATCTTGTATTTATTCAGCCATTCTGCATATGGCTTTTGTGAGCAGATGCTTGCTTTCAGTTCATCATCACTGATGATGCGGCCCTGTTCCATATCCACCACGAACATTTTGCCGGGCTGTAATCTTCCTTTCTCTTTGATCAGTGAAGGATCGATCGGTAATACACCTGTTTCAGATGCCATGATCACACGGTCGTCGTGTGTAACCGCGTAGCGGGACGGACGTAATCCATTCCTGTCCAGCGTGGCGCCGATCATTTTACCATCGGTGAAAGAAATGGAAGCGGGACCATCCCAGGGTTCCATCATACAGGCGTGAAATTCGTAAAATGCTTTTTTCACCGGATCCATCTGGTCGTTGCCATCCCATGCTTCGGGTATCAGCATCATCATTACATGTGGTAAGGATCTGCCGGTGAGGGTAAGCAGTTCAATCATATTATCGAGGCAGGCAGAATCTGACTGGCCGGCGGTTACGATCGGTAACAGCATTTCCATTTCTTCTTTGCTGAAATAAAGAGAGGTAAAACCTTTTTCGCTGGTGCGTAACCAGTTCAGGTTTCCCTGCAGGGTATTGATCTCGCCGTTATGAGCGATATAACGAAATGGCTGCGCCAGTTTCCAGGAAGGGAAGGTGTTGGTGGCAAAACGGGAGTGTACCAGGCCGAAAGCTGATACCACGCGTTTGTCGCTCAGGTCGGGGAAATATTTCCTTACCTGCATGCTGGTTAACTGACCTTTATAGATCAGGGTCTTATAAGAAAGAGAAGCGAGGTAAAAACCGATCTCATCTTTTTTTACCGAATTGCTGATAGTGTGCGATGCGTAGTTGCGAAGAACAAAAAGTTTGCGTTCGAATTCGTCAGGGTTGGTGATATGATCGGGACAAGCTACAAACACATGTTCCATACAGGGTTCTACCGAAATGGCGGTAGGGCCGATGTCTTCTTTGTTTACCGGAACTTTCCGGTAGGCCAGTATCTCGAGACCCAGTTTTTCGGCGGCGCGGTTAAAAATGTCGCGGCATTCTTCGCGCAGGCGGATCTCTTTGGGAAAGAATACAACGCCCACGCCATATTTTCCGTAAGCAGGCAGGTGAACGCCCAGTTTTAAACACTCATCAAAGAAAAATTCATGTGGGATCTGCAGCATAATACCGGCGCCATCGCCTGTATTTACTTCGCATCCGCAGGCACCGCGGTGTTCCATATTTTCCAATACGGTCAATGCATCTGCAATGTGCTGGTGCGATTTGTTGCCCTTGATATTCGCTACGAAACCAATGCCACAGGCGTCATGTTCA
>SCVK01000056.1 GCA_004297075.1 Chitinophagaceae bacterium | reverse complement strand
CACTACCAGGTCAGCGATCATCATATTATATTGAATCATTGTCCGCAATACACTGAACAGATCCGGGCATTGTTGCCCAAAGAAATTACAACAGCCTGTATCTTATCGGGGCACACCCACGGCGGACAAGTTAACCTGTTTGGATTTGCCCCTTTCTTACCGCCGGGCAGCGGTAAATATGTAAAAGGCTGGTACGAAGATGCGGATCCAAAACTCTATGTATCCAAGGGAATCGGTACCAGTGTTTTCCCTGTCAGGTTTGGATCAAGGGCTGAGATGGCGGTATTCTTCCTGAAAAATGTTTCATCGAATAATACTAAGTAGTTGTATACCGCAGAGATATTCCACACTTTATTTCCGGCAACCACTTTTCCGATCCACTTTTATTCGCACGCATACATGGGATTTATGCAACGCTTTTCTATCTCACTGTAACAGATAGCTCGCCGGACTTTTGCATTTTTGTTACACATTTATCTCATCTTTTATCCCTTTCCCATGGAACCGAATCCCACACCCAATGCCAACCCGCTTCAGAATGCACCCAACACACATGATCAACCGGCGGCAAAAACCAATGAGGACTTTAACAAAAAAGTTCCCCTGCCTTCAGATCCCGACTTGCATAAAACACAACCCGAGGCAGATACCCCCGTCATATTAGCAGAAGAAGAGAAAGAGAAAGAGAAAGAGAAAGAGGAAGAGGAACAGGATTCAGCAAATGAAACCATTGACCAGGAAGATAGTTTCCCCGGAACCGCGAGCGATACTTACCTCGATATTATTGATGAGTGAGATAGGGTCGCATATTCGCAGCAATTCATACGCAGGATTTTCACATCAACAGGAAACACATTAACCGGTGCATAGGCTTAAGAATCAATTAAGAGATGCCAGAAATAAACAATATGTCTTAACTTACTGGTTCTAAACCTACTGCATGCCATCCACCCAGCGGACTTATGCCTTTTTTACAGCCCTGCTGGGATGGTTTGCAGTGATTGCTCAACTGGTGATCCTGATTCAGGGCCGGACAACTTCATTGCCAGAAGCGATCATCCGTTTCTTCAGCTATTTTACGATCCAGTCTAATATCATAGTGGCGCTTTGTTTCAGTGCCTATTTCATATCTGGCAAATGGAAAGTTTTTTTTACCCGGCCCGGCACGCAAACAGCTGTTACGGTGTATATCATTGTAGTAGGTGCTGTCTATAACCTCGTGTTGCGTCCCATCTGGCACCCTACCGGTTTTCAGATCCCGGTGGATGAACTCTTACATTCTGTGATTCCCCTGCTCACACTGCTTTTCTGGTTATTGTACACACCGAAGGCTGGTTTACAATGGAAAAATTCGCTTACCTGGGCATTGTATCCCTTATGTTATACTGTTTTTATTGGTGTTCGTGGCGCTATTTCCGGTTTCTACCCCTACCCTTTTATCAATGTAACCGAACTGGGATACCCGAAAGTTTTGATGAACGGTATGGTGCTGGTGCTGGTGTTTGTATTTCTCTTCTTAGTTTTGATCGGTATGGGTAAACTGCTGGCAAAGCAGAAAACAATATCCTGATCAGCTTACTATCTAAATTCAATTATGGCACCTGCTATTGAGATCCTGGAATCAGCGATCCTGTCTGACAACTGGTATATCCTGAAAAAAATCACCTAC
>SCVK01000055.1 GCA_004297075.1 Chitinophagaceae bacterium | reverse complement strand
TACCATCATCAACCAGAAAGAATTTTACGATGCAGGAAAACCTGTATACTGTATATATGTAGCCGTTGGTCAGAAAGCATCTACCGTTGCCGGTGTGATGAAAACCCTGAGCGACAATGGTGCAATGGCTTACACAACCATCGTGTGTGCTTCTGCTTCTGATCCTGCTCCGTTGCAGTTCTACGCTCCGTTTGCGGGTGCTGCGATTGGTGAGTTCTTCCGTGATACAGGCCGTCCGGCTCTGATCATTTATGATGATCTGTCAAAACAGGCGGTGGCTTACCGTGAGGTATCCCTGCTGTTGAGAAGACCTCCGGGACGTGAAGCATATCCTGGTGATGTATTCTACCTGCATAGCCGTTTGCTGGAAAGAGCTGCGAAAGTGATCGCGAATGATGATGTGGCCAAGAACATGAACGATCTGCCTGCTTCTATCAAACACCTCGTAAAAGGTGGTGGATCTTTAACGGCGCTGCCGATCATTGAAACACAGGCGGGTGACGTATCTGCTTATATCCCTACCAACGTGATCTCGATCACCGATGGTCAGATCTTCCTGGAAGGTAACCTGTTTAACGCAGGTATTCGTCCGGCGATCAACGTGGGTATCTCTGTAAGCCGTGTGGGTGGTAATGCGCAGATCAAATCCATGAAAAAAGTAGCCGGTACCCTGAAACTTGACCAGGCCCTGTACCGCGAGCTGGAAGCCTTCTCCAAATTTGGTGGCGACCTGGATGCGGCTACCAAGAATGTAATTGACAAAGGAGCCAGAAACGTGGAGATCCTGAAGCAATTGCAATATTCACCTATGTCTGTTGAAAAGCAGGTAGCGATCATTTATCTTGGAACACAGGGTCTGTTGAAAGACGTTGCCGTAAGTAAGGTAAAAGAGTTTGAAGCTCATTTCTTAACCGATATGGAGAACAAACTGCCTGATGTGCTGGCCGAGTTCAAAAAAGGACAGTTGAATGATGAGAGCCTTGCCAAAATGGTGACGATGGCCAAAGGTTTGATGGCACAGTATAAATAAACAAGCTGATCTTTTCCAAGATCAAACAAATGATAAGGCGGCCCCGATGGGGCCGCTTTTTTGTTGAATAACCGGGCTGAGATCTCTCTTTTGCGTACCTAAAGCCCTGTTTCTCAAGCCACCAATCCTTAATTAGCTACGTTAAGCTTCCTTATTTGATTGAAATATAATCAGTTATTAAAAATCGGAGCCAGTCATCCCTTTTTTGAAGATTCTTTATTTGATAATTTGGTTTATAAAATAAACTATTCTATGTTTGCCCTGTCAAATCAAAACAACCATGAAACAACTGCTTATAACGACCCTGATCATGTTCACAGCTCATCTGGCCAATGCCCAGGTAATCATTAACGGAACGGTTAAAGACAACCGGGGTCGTATCATAGCCGGAGCCAGTATCGCCGTAAAAGGATCTTACGATGGCGGGGTAAGCGACTCAACCAGCCGGTTCTCTTTTAAAACCTACGAAAAGGGGGCACAGGTGATTGTGGTAACCAATATTGGGTACAAACCGGTAGAGCAGTCCGTTGTTATTGATAAAGATCCCATCGAGATCCATTTTGCGCTGAAAGAAGAAGTAAGCGAGTTAAAAGCTGTTACCGTAACCGCCGGCAGTTTTGAAGCCGGTGATAAAAAGAGAGCGGCAACTGTATTAAGTTCACTGGATGTGGTTACTACAGGCGGTGCCAATGCTGATATTTCGGCGGTGGTAAAAACCCTGCCGGGTGCACAGCAGGTGGGCGAGCAGGAAGGGTTGTTTGTAAGGGGAGGAGCTGGCTATGAAACCAAACAATTCATTGATGGCACCATGGTGAATAATCCCTTTTTCAGCAGCGTACCGGATATTGCGCAGCGCGGGCGTTTTTCTCCCTTCCTGTTTAAAGGAACGGTATTCAGTACGGGTGGTTATTCTGCCTTGTATGGTCAGGCCTTATCTTCTGCATTAATATTGGAAAGTGTAGATGTGCCGGAACGTTCCGAAGCCAGCGCTTCTCTCTCTCCCATTTTTCTGGGGGCGGGTATTCAGAAAGTGGCCAAAGACAAAAAATCATCCTGGGGCATGCGGTACGATTATACCAATTTGGCTGCCTATTTCAAAGTAGTAAAACAGACACCGGATTATTTTACGGTTCCCGAATATCATGCGGCGGATGCGAATTTCCGCATCAAAACCAAAAAAGGCGGCATTGTAAAATATTACACTACTTTTTCTGCCAACCGGTTGGGTTTACGCAGACCCAATATCGATGACCCATTGTTGAAAAATGCTTTTGGGCTGAAAAACACCAACTGGTACCAGAACCTGAGCTGGAGAGAGAATATAGGCAATGGCTGGAAGATGAACCTGGGACTGAGTTACAGCACGGATCACAATGAGATCCTTAACCAGATCCAGAACCAGCAGAACCAGCCGGCTACCACCGGATTTGCGTGGATCGACAGCACCAATTTTAACCTGACCACAAGAGCGGATCTGAGCCAAATTAAAGCGGTGTTTGATAAAAGGCTGAGCGGCATCAGTGTGATCCGTTTTGGCGGAGAGTATTTATACAGTTATAACAGATCTCAGTATAATCAATACCGTGGTCTGTTGCCGGATCATTTCAAAGCACTGTTCAGCGAGGCGGATCTGTATATCACCAATGAGCTGGCTGCAAAAGTGGGTATGCGTTTTGAGCAGTCTTCCATCATCAACAAAACCAATATCGCGCCCCGTTTATCGCTGGCGTATAAAACAGGGCAGGGCGGACAGATGAGCATCGCTTACGGCATCTTTTACCAGAAGCCGGAGAACACCTACCTGAGTGCCACCACCCGATTCGGCTACACAAAAGCGACTCACTATATCATCAATTATATCAAGAACACCACATTACAGACTTTTCGTGTGGAAGCGTTTTATAAAAAATATGATGACCTCGTAAAAACCTATCCTGCCTTCGATAACAGCGGCAGTGGGTATGCCAAGGGACTGGAGTTATACTGGCGGGATAAAAAAACGTTCAGGGGACTGGATTACTGGATCAGTTATTCTTATCTCGATACCAAACGTGATTACCTGAACTATCCGCAGCAGCTGCAACCCAATTTTGCGGCAGATCATACCACTTCATTGGTATTGAAAAGATACGTGAACAGTATCAACACCGGGTTCAACTTTACCTATTCTTATGCCAGTGGCCGACCTTATTATTTTATGGTGAAGAATGGCAACAAATACGATATCGCCGACAGGGGCAAAACCATCGACTACCATTCGCTCGGCTTCAGTATGAATTACCTGGCTTCACTGGGTAAAGCCTACGGGGTATTTGTATTATCTGTAACCAATGTCTTTAACCAGAACCAGGTATTCGGATATAACTATTCACATGATGGTGCCCGCAAAGAAGCCATCACTCCTGCGGCTCCCCGTTTTATTTTTCTGGGTCTTTTCCTCAGCTGGGGTGTAGACCGCCGACAGGATGCCATCAATAACAATCTCTAAAAATATTCATTCACTCATCCACTCATTCACTCATTCAAAATTGCTTATGCTAACCGAACAACAAAAAGACGATGAACTTTGGCAGATAGCCAAAGCCCGTGCTTCTTTCCGCTGGAACCTGATCAGTTATTTCTTTGTAAATGCATTTCTGGTAGCTATCTGGTTACTCAGTAGTCGCGGTCCCGGATCCCATTTCTGGCCTGTCTGGCCCATTCTGGGATGGGGTCTGGGTTTATCGCTGCAGTATTTCCATGCATTTCATGGCAACCAGCTGATCAATACCCGTAAAGAGTATGAAAAAATAAAAAACGCTAATTACTAATCTTTTTATATCACTATTAAACGATCCTTTATGAAACAAATACTCGTTATCGTCAGCATGTTCTTTATTGGTATGGCTGCTGCCCAAACCAAATATGAATCAGCCATGGCCAAAGGGCTGGAACAATTCAAAGCGGCTAAAACTGCGGAAGATATGACTGCGGCCTCTTCTTTTTTTGAAAGAATCGGCGATGCAGAAAAAGACAAATGGCTTCCTTATTACTATGCAGCTTATACCAATTATATTACCGCCTGGATGAATCCCAAAGCGGATAAAGACAAAGTAGCTGAAAAAAGCAATGATCTGATCACCAAAGCGGAAGCACTGGAGGCCAATAATTCGGAACTGTTCTGTCTGCGCCAGATGACCGCTACCCTGCAGATGATCGTAGACCCGATGAGCAGGTGGCAGAGTTACGGTACACAGGCCAGTAATGCCATTGAAAATGCGATCAAAGCAGATCCTAAAAATCCGCGGAGTTATTACCTGAAAGGACAAAGCCTCATAAATACACCCGAAGCTTTTGGTGGTGGAAAAGCCGTAGCCAAAAAACTGTTTGAAAAAGCAGTGGAACTGTATAAGGATTTTCAACCGGCATCACCTCTGCATCCGAGCTGGGGAAAACCGGAAGCGGAGAAGTTGTTAGCAGCCTGTCAGTAAACTGCCGCTCCCTGTGCAGCACCGGAAGAAATGTTCAGTTATCTTTAGCCTGCGATGATGGATGATTTCCATTACAGGGTGTACAAACATTGTTACCAAACTGCCAGTGATGAACGGGCAGTTTGGTTGTTTCTATGACCCTTGAAAAACGTTTAAAACTAACATATGCAAGAAGACAAAGCGTTCTCGCCACAGGAAAGTCTTGCGTTGATCCAGACCATGATCAGCAAGACCAAAGATTCTTTTGCCGATAATACTTTCTACTTCCTGTTCTGGGGGTGGCTGGTATTTGGCTGTTGTTTGGTGAGTTATTCGTTGAAAGTGTTTCTGCATTACCCCAATCATTTTTATATCTGGTGGTTAATGCCGGTAGGAGGGGTGATTACCTGGATCTATGGGGCAAGGCAGGCTAAAAAGGAAAGGGTAAAATCTTTTGTAGATGAGGCGCTGGATTATGTGTGGCTGGCAGTTGGACTCGCTTTTTTTGTACTGGTGCTGGTAAATGTGGTGGGCGGCCAGACCTGGCAAACGGCGTTTACCTATTATATCCTTTTGTATGCCATAGGTACCTTTGTAACCGGAAACCTGATCCGTTTTAAACCGTTGATCATAGGTGGACTGATTAATTTTGTACTGGCGGTGGTGTCTATCCGCTTCGGGTATGATAACCAGTTATTGCTGGGCGCATTGGCAATATTTATCAGTTATATCATTCCCGGTCATCTGTTGCGGGCCAGGCTTCAAAAAAATACATCACAACATGCCTAACCAGAACCAGATCACAGAAAAAGAAAGTCTTGAGATCATTACCAGCATGATCCAGAAGGCGAAGGGAACTTATTACGAAACCGGGATCGGTCCGATACTCTGGGGATCGGTTGTGTCCTTCGCCAGTTTTGTTACTTTCCTGCAGATGAAATACGAATTCACCATCGGATTTGATGTATGGCTGCTCGTACTCTTTGCCATCATTCCCCAGATCATGATCTCAATGCGTGAGAAAAAAACAGGCCGTATCAAAAAATATGAGGATGATGCACTGGATACGGTTTGGCTGGTGTTCGGTATTTCTTTGTTCTGCCTGATAGTATACCGGAATGCTGTTCCGTCTGTAACTACCCGACTGATCGCTGCGGAAGGTTGGCAGATGATGAAACATTATACGGATGGATCTAAACCGGACGAACCGTTAATACCCTTTGTTCCCAGTTTTTATTCGATCTATATCATGCTGTATGCTTTTCCAACACTGGTAACCGGTCTGGTAAAAAAATTCAGACCCATGATCTATGGGGCCATTCTTTCGTATGGTCTTTTTGTTATGTCTTGTTTTACTACTTCCTGGAACGATATGTTATTGGGTACCATCACAGCCCTCCTGTGCTGGCTGATTCCGGGCATTCTTCTCAGAAGAAAATACCTGGCGCAAAAAACAGCCAAAGCGAATGTTTAAAGAACTGGATCCCATATTACATTCCCAGCTTCGCCTTGCGGTGATGAGCCTGCTGATAGGGGTAAAAGAGGCCGAGTTCACTTTTATCCGTGAAAAAACCAATGCCACAGCCGGTAATCTCAGTGTGCAGGTACAAAAACTGAAGGAAGCCGGGTATATTGAAGTGGTGAAGCAGTTCAAAGACAATTACCCCCTTACCACCTGCAAAATCACGCCCAAGGGCATTGAGGCTTTTGATGCCTATGTACAGGCGCTGCAGCAGTATTTACAGGCGGGGCAGGGGTGAGAAATCGTGAGTAGTGAGTAGTCAGTAGGGAGTTTTTGAACACTTATTGCCACCGCCCTCAAATTTACTCACCACTCACGTCTCACGATTGACGATTCACGATCCCCCCCGAAAACATTCACCTTTCTTTTCTGAACCTCTTGCCTACCTTTGATGTTATACTATCTCATGCAACCAATTGTCAGCGTAACAGGGCTTACCAAACAGTTTGCCAACCTCACCGCGGTTCAGGATCTTTCTTTTTCTGTACAGGAAGGAGATGTGTATGGATTTCTGGGGCAGAATGGGGCGGGTAAGAGTACCACTATCCGTATGTTGCTCTCCCTTATCAAACCCAGCCAAGGACAGATCCGGATCTTCGGAAAAGACCTGCAAACCCATCGCAACGAGATATTGGCACAGGTAGGTGCCGTGATTGAAAAACCGGATGTGTACAAATACCTATCGGCCTATGAGAACCTGAAACTATTTGCGCGTTTAAGTGGGGTGAAAGTAACAGAGACCCGCCTGATGGATCAGCTGAACCAGGTTGGATTGTTACACAGGGCCAAAGACACGGTGAAAACTTTTTCGCAGGGAATGAAACAAAGGCTGGGTATTGCCATTGCACTGGTGCATGATCCGAAGCTCATTATCCTGGACGAACCTACCAACGGACTGGATCCGCAGGGTATTGCTGATATCCGTAACCTGATCCTGCACCTGAGCCGCGACCTGAAAAAAACGGTGATTGTTTCTTCTCACCTGTTGAGTGAGATTGAACAGGTTGCCACAAGGGTGCTGATCATTGATAAAGGAAAGAAAATCATTGAAGGAAACGCCCTGGAATTGTTCGACCCCTCGCAGACAATCGTGGAATTACAGACTTTTGATAATGCAGCAGCACTAACCAAATTACAGCACAGCCAGTGGCAAAAAAATCTGCAACCGCAAAGGGATGCCGCCATACTGGTAAAACTGGACCGCAAAGAAATAGCACAGCTTCACCGCGATCTGGTGGCGATGGATATAGCACTGGAATCGCTGCAACCCCGGCATTCACTGGAAGATTATTTTTTACAAGTAACCTCAGGCAACCAACATGTGGACACTTATACAAATTGAGTTATTCAAGATCTTCCGCAGGCCCAGAACCTATATCGCTTTCGCAGCGATTACCGGTCTGATCGGGATTATCCAGTTTGGCCTGAAGCTGGACGGTGATTCCTATGTGGATTTTATGATGCGGGATATTACTTCTTCTATAACCGTAGAAGGAAAGATCCTGAACGGTTACCAGGTTTGTTATATCGTGCTGCAGATCCTGCTGGTGCATGTGCCATTGCTGATTGCACTGGTGGCGGCAGATATGATCTCCGGCGAAGCCAATATGGGAACCCTGCGTATCATGCTTACCAAACCCATCAGCCGCACCCGTTTTCTGCTGGCCAAGTTCATGGCCACAGTAGCGTATACTTTGCTGTTACTGGTATGGCTGGCGGTAATGGCTTTGTTTGTGAACATGCTGATCTTTGGTACGGACGATCTGTTCCTGCTCAAATCGCAGTATGTGGTTCTGCTGAAAGAGAATGATATTTTCTGGCGATATGTATGGGCGTTTGGTTTTGCAGCGCTGGCCATGACAACGGTAGCATCACTCGGTTTCTTCTTTTCCCTGTTTGCTGAGAACTCAATTGGGCCGATCGTAGCTACCATGAGTGTCATCATTTTCTTTACCATTTTAAGCACGTTGAATATTCCGGTCTTTAATAAGGTCAAACCTTTCCTGTTCACCACGCACATGATCGGCTGGAAAGAATTTTTTGATATCAAAGTAAATGAGGCAAATGAAGCGATTGTAGGCAGCATTCAGAACCCGCAAAAGATCATGCAATCAGCGCTCGTGTTGGTATTGCATATCATCGGGTTTGTAACTGCATCCATCCTGGTGTTCCGCAAAAAAGATATTTTAAGTTAGTGTATAACTGAGCGATAGAAAATGACAAAAATGATCCGAATCAAAAAAATAATACTTCTTTTAATAGCAGCTCTGTTTTCAGTAGCGGTTAACGCCCAGGATATGACAGGCCTGATCATGAAAGTGAAAGCCAAACTAGACCAGGTAAGCGATTACGAAGCAGACGGTAAGATGAAAACAGATGTGGCTTTTATCAAAGCGCCTGTTGGTAAAGTGAAAGTGTACTTTAAGAAACCGAATAAGTTCCGCCTGAAAAAAGACGGAGGTATTTCTTTACTGCCAAGAGGTGGGGTGTCTGTAAACATGAATTCGATCATCACTACGGCTGATTTTATTGCCCTGGCTGCCGGGGAGGCTATGGTAGGTGGAACCAAAACCAAAGTGGTGAAACTGTTGCCCGCCAATGAAAACAGTGATATTGTATTAACCACCATGTATATCGACGAAGCGAACCTGCTCGTTAAAAAAGCAGTCACTTCTACCAAAGAAAATGGTACATATGAGATTGAAATGAGTTATGGCGCTTTTGGACAGTTTGGATTACCTGATAAAGTCGTGTTCAGCTTCAATACCAAAGATTATAAACTACCCAAAGGCATTACCCTGGAGTTTGATGATAATGAAAAGGAGCTGACAGAGGCACAAAAGATCAAAAACCGAAAGGGCAGGGTAGAGATCACGTATACGAATTACCTGATCAACAAGGGAATGTCGGATTCTGTATTTAAATAGATCCCTGCAGTTTTGCGTGAAAGATAACTACTCGGTTCTGCTTAAAATATTTTCACCTGCCAGCTTCTTACAAAACTTCCGCCTGGATGTAAAGCGTTGATGCCTTCTTTCTGCGTGATGTCTCCGGTAGCTTCTTCTGTATCGGCAATGCCGCACCAGGGTTCAATACACACAAAATCTGCATTTCGGGCACTCCAGATACCCATGTAAGGAAATTCATCAAACTGTAATTTGATACCGTGGTTATTAACCAGGCTGCGGATGGCAATACTGTTGGAACGGAGTGATTTAAAAACCAAAGCATCCCTATAAAACAGTTCCTTCATCAACGGCAGATGATCAGTATTCTCAAGAAAAGGTTCCGGCGCTTTTTTGATCAATCCTTCGCGGGTAAGCGGCCAGATACCGGTGGTTTCTTTCTCGCTGAACTCGAGATAATGATCCGGGAATTCCGTTCCCTTCACCAGTGGCACAGCAAATGCCGGGTGCGCACCAACAGAAAACCAGAGTGTTTTGTTTCCGGTATTATCTACCTGGTAAGTAACTGTTAGTTTATTATCCTGCAAACTATAGATAACAGAAAAGCAAAAATCGAAAGGATAGATTTTCCTGGTTTCCTCATCTGCCAATAAAGTAAAGTGAATCTGGTGGGGTGTTTGTTCTGTAACCGTAAAAACTTTCTCCCTCGCAAAACCATGGCGGCTCATTTCGTATAGATTGCCTTCGTATACGTAGCTATTGTCTTTCAATCCGCCTACAATGGGAAATAATACCGGGCTCTTTTTACCCCAGAAAGCGGGGTCGCCACTCCAGAGGTATTCCTGTTTGTTCTCTCTATGGTAAATGCCCTGCAGTTCGGCCCCGGTAGCACTGATGCTGATGGTTAACTGGTCGTTGGATATCTGATACATGCTGGCGTTCTTATCCTTCATTTTCGTCAATTCTTTCATCAACGGCATTGGCAATCATGCGGGCACTGATCTTCTTCAGCGGGTTGCGGCGCATATCAGCATATCCCAAACGCATGCGGATGATCTCGATACATTCAAATACGGCAGCGAGGAAAGAACTGTGATCGGCTTTGCCCTTACCCGCAATATCAAAAGCGGTTCCGTGATCCGGACTCGTTCTTACCACCGGTAAACCGGCCGTATAATTAGTGCCTTCGCCCAGTGCCAGTGATTTGAAGGGGATCAATCCCTGGTCGTGGTACATGGCCAGTACAGCATCAAAACGTTCAAACTGTCCGCGCGCAAAAAAAGCATCCGAACTATACGGTCCAAACACCATCATATTGTGCTTGGCTTCTTTGATGGCGGGTTTAATGATGGTTTCTTCTTCATTACCGATCAGCCCCTCATCACCGGCATGCGGGTTAAGGCCTAATACGGCAATGCGTGGTTTATCTACCCCAAAATCTTTTTGCAGGCTGTTATGGATGATCTTCAGTTTGGTAAGGATATTCTCCCGGGTAATATGTTTTGCGATTTCGCTAACAGGTACATGTTCTGTAACCAGACCCACACGCATGTTTTCTGCAATCATCAGCATCACCACATCGGGTACATTGAACATGGCTTTGAAGTAGGGCGTATGTCCGCTATAATCGAATTCGGCAGATTGTATGTTCTTTTTATGGATGGGTGCGGTTACCAGTCCCTGTAAATGACCGTCTTTTAAAGCCTGCGTAGCCTGTTGCAGCGAAATGAGGGCATATTTACCTCCCGTTTCAGTTAACTGGCCCGGGGTAATGGCTACTTCTTCTTCCCAGCAGTTCACCACATTCACCTGTTTGGGGTTGAGGCGGTTCAACTCGCGGGTATTGGCATAATTGAAAGTATGATCGGGTAAACCCTTCTTATAAAAATTGAGGCTTTTGTTACTCGCAAAAACTACCGGGGTGCAGATCTCCAGCAGCCGATGGTCTGCCAAGGTCTTAATAATCAGTTCCATTCCGATCCCGTTCAGATCGCCGCAGGTGAATCCAATGACCGGTTTTTGCTGTTCGTTACTCATAGCTGCTGTTTATCCGGTAAAAATAAGGAGAATAGCGGAGGAAACGTGAATCGTGAGACTTGAATCGTGAGTGGTCAGTAGTGAGTAGGTAGTGAAAAACGATTCCACCGACCCTTACTCACTACTGACTACTCACTACTGCCGACTCCCGACAAATGCCCTAATTTTGCAATATGCAGTACACCCTCAAAAAATCACTCGGCCAGCATTTTCTGAAAGATGAGTCGGTCTGTAAACAGATCGTAGCCGCTTTGCAGGAAGATGACTGTAAGCAACTGATAGAAGTGGGTCCGGGGGGAGGTGCTTTAACCAAATACCTCTTGCCCCTGCCTGGTATCGATTTCAGGGCGGTGGAACTGGATGATGAGAAAGTGGTATACCTCGAAAAAACCTACCCGGCTATCCGGGGAAAAATCATTCACCAGAGTATCCTCGATATAGATCCGCCTTTTGAAGGGTTGTTTACGGTGGTGGGCAATTTTCCCTATAATATCTCTTCGCAGATCCTGTTCAAAGTGATCGACTGGAAAGAGCAGGTACCGGTCATGATCGGTATGTTCCAGAAGGAAGTAGCGCAAAGGATCGTATCAAAACCGGGCAGTAAAGTATATGGGATCCTGAGTGTATTGGTACAGGCATTTTATGAAGTAGAGTATTTGTTTGATGTGCCGCCCGAGTCTTTCAATCCACCCCCTAAAGTAATGAGCGGGGTAATCAGGCTGAAACGTAAAACAGCAGTGCTGCCGATGAAAAGCGAGCGTGCCCTGTTTACCCTGGTAAAAGCCGCTTTTAACCAGCGCCGGAAAATGTTACGCAATTCGCTGAAGAGCCTGTTCGAAGATGAATTTCTGCAGGATAGCCTATTTGATAAACGAGCAGAACAGTTAAGTATAGAGCAGTTTGCCGCACTGACCTTTCAGATGCGCTGAAAACCTATACACTTGTTTTCAAAAATAACTGACCTTGAAACCTAAAGTACTCATCACATCCAAAGTTCATCCCTACCTCCTGCAAACACTGGAAGCAAAAGGCTACGAGGTATTACACCAACCTAATATCAACTATGAGGAATTGATGGGATTGATCGGCGGGCTCACCGGGCTGGTGGTTACCACCCGTTTAACCATTGATAGAAACCTTCTTGAAAAAGCGGACCAATTGAACTGGATCGGGCGTTTGGGCAGCGGGATGGAACTGATTGATACGGTTTTTGCCGAAAGCCGGAATATCCGCTGTGTAAGCAGTCCGGAAGGTAACCGCAATGCCGTGGCTGAACATGCATTGGGTTTGCTGCTGAACCTGATGAACCGCATTAACAGCACCCATCTTGAGATCAAAGCGGGCAAATGGATCCGCGATGCCAACCGGGGCGATGAACTGACAGGTAAAACGGTGGGTATTATTGGTTATGGCCATACAGGCAGTTCATTTGCAAAGCTATTGGGTTGTTTCGAGGTAACCGTGCTGGCCAATGACCTGTACAAAGCCGGCTTTGCCAAGGACCATGTGCGCGAAGCGGGGGTAGAGCAGATTGCGAGGTATGCCGATGTGGTAAGTCTGCATCTGCCATTAACAGCTGCCACCAGGCATTATGCCAATGATGTTTTCTTTGATTCGCTGGAACAGCGGCCCTATTTTATCAGTACCTGCCGAGGCAAAGTGACCGATACCAAGGCCCTGATCCGGGCCCTGCAGCAGGGTAAAATCAAAGCAGCCGCACTGGATGTACTGGAGAATGAGAAACTGGAAACCTATACCCCGGATGAACAGGCGGATCTTGATTGGTTACTGCAGCAGCAGAATGTAATCATCACACCACATATTGCCGGTTATAGCCAGGAAGCCTTTTATAAAATGGCCAGTGTAATGCTGGATAAACTCGGGATCTAAAAAACCTACCCGGATTTTGCCCTGTAAAAGCAGTTGCGAAGGCTTTTTGGCAGGGTTTTCACAGGCTGAACGCGGTATAAGCACGAAGAAAAGCCCGGAATTCATAAAAACCGGGCATTTTGGGGTAGATTTTAAATGAATTTCTTACTTTTGATATCATGCAACGCTGCAGTCAAATGTGGCGTTGTATTTTTTTTGACTCTACTAAACAGAATGACTATGAGTGAAGCTACCATGTATGTGACCAAGGAGACGTTTGACAGGATGCGTGAAGAGTTGCAAAAAATGAAAGCGGTTGACCGACCGGCCTCTTCCCGCGCTATTGCGGAAGCCCGCGAAAAAGGCGATCTGAAAGAGAATGCGGAATACGATGCGGCCAAAGAGGCGCAGGGCATGCTGGAGGCCAAGATCAAACAACTGGAAGGAGCGATTGCGAATGCAAAAATTGTTGATACCAATTCGATTGATACCAGCAAAGTCACTATCCTTACAAAAGTTACCATTACCAATATGGCTACCAAAAAAACGGTAACCTACCAGATTGTGGGCGAAAAAGAAGCGGATCTGAAACTGAGCAAGATCTCTGCCGGTTCTCCGATAGGTAAGGGATTAATGGGAAAAGTGAAAGGTGAGATCGCAGAAATTCAGGCGCCCAATGGTGTGATGAAATTCCGCATCGATGACATTACCATTTAAACCGGTTCTCAACCGATAGCGAAGCGCTGGCAATATGCCGGCGCTTTCTTTTTGTAGTTCCCGCAAAATATCCCAATTTCCCTTTTCTAAAAGGTTCCTGTACCATGACCATCTTTTCAAAAATCATTGCCGGCGAGATCCCCTCCTATACCATTGCCGAGAATGAACATTTTTTTGCTTTCCTCGATATCTTTCCCCTGGTAGAGGGGCATGTACTGGTAGTACCCAAAACAGAGACCGATAAATTCTTTGATGTGGCCGATAACTACCTGTCTGAGTGGCTGCTATTTGCCAAACCCATTGCCCATGCCATTGAGAAGGCATTTCCCTGCAACCGTTGCGGCATCAGTGTAGTAGGTCTCGAAGTGCCGCATGCGCATATGCATCTCATTCCTATCAACAGTGCAGATGATCTGAACTTTAATCGTCCTAAATTAAAATTATCTCCAGCTGAATTAAAGGCCGTACAGGAAAAAATATTGGCGGTACTCGGGGGTGCTAAGTAATAAATGATAGGTTTTAAGTTCTATGTTCTGCGTTCGGAGTGGCGTGTTTTGAGTAATCAGTTTCTATACATGGCCAGCACTTATAACCTATAACTTAGAACACCCAACCCTACTTCACCCTCCCTGGATTTTTCGCAATAAAATCATCCCACCCTTTTAATCCTTTTACGGCTTTACCCAACACAGAGCTGGTTTGGTAGTGGTGACAGAGGGCTACGGCCAGCGCATCCGTGGCATCGAAATACTGGGGTTTTTCTTCTATGCTGAGGATACGTTGTAACATGCGCCATACCTGGTCCTTATCCGCATTACCATTGCCGGTGATGGATTGTTTCACTTTCTTGGGCGAGTATTCGGTAACCAGGATTTTTGCCTGCATAGCAGCCGCAATGGCCACCCCCTGCGCACGGCCCAGCTTCAGCATACTTTGCACATTCTTCCCGAAAAATGGGGCTTCAATGGCAAACGTGGAGGGGCGATACAGACTTATTAGCTCGCACACTTTACTATGAATCATATCAAGCCTGGCATAAATGTCTTTCTCTTTGGTGAGCTTCAGCACATCCATCAGTAATACCTGTGGCTGCCCGTTTTGTATACGTAAGAGGGCGTATCCCATTACCTGGGTGCCGGGGTCGATGCCTAATATGATCTCGGGTTTCTTCATTTGGTGAGGTGAAAATACGGAAATGTGAGTCGTGAGTGATCAGTGGTCAGTGGTCAGTCGTGAGTGATCAGTGGTCAGTGGTCAGTCGTCAGTGGTCAGTCGTCAGTGGTCAGTCGTCAGTGGTCAGTCGTCAGTCGTCAGTCGTCAGTCGTCAGTCGTCAGTCGTCAGTCGTCAGTCGTCAGTCGTCAGTCGTCAGTGAACCCGTAAAGATACTACCTACTCACCACTCACTACTGACGACTCACGATTCACGCCCCCGCTTTTCTATCTCCCCCCGAACACCGTTCTTTGCAGGGAATAACCAATACCAGGGATCCTGAACAAGCGACTGAAAATATTTCTCAACTATTTTGTAGGACCAGTGCTATTTGTATGGCTTTCGTATTCCATTTACCGGCAGGTGAGGGAGCAGGGCGATGTACAGCAGTCCTGGCAGTTGATACTGGCAGCGTTCAGTGGTCCGCAGCTGGAAAAATTCGTGGCCGTGATGCTGCTGATGTTCCTGAATTGGGGTCTTGAGGCCCGGAAATGGCAATTAGCGGTAAAAGGGGTACAGCGGGTATCTTTTGGCCGGGCATTCCGGGCTGTTTTCTCGGGACAGGCGCTGGGTTTTAACACCCTGAACCGGGTGGGCGAATCGGCCGGTCGGGCGCTGTTTCTGGAAGAAGGCAACCGATTAAGGGGGATCCTCCTATCGGTAGTGGGCAGTATGAGCCAGATCATTGTCACTTTTGTGGCGGGTTTATTCTCACTACTGTACCTTCGCATATATATATTGGATAACAGTCATCACCTGGAAGGGCTGTCTGTTTTCTGGCTGGATGGGTTATTATACATCATTACCATCGGTGTGTTACTTTTTATACTGTTGTATTTCCGGTTATCCTGGTGTGTACAGTTGCTAGAAAAGATACCCTGGATAGCCAAACACAAGTTCTTTGTACAGAAGCTGGAAGATTTTCACTGGAAAGAATTAACAATTATCCTGTTACTTTCTATGTTCCGGTACGTTGTATTTGTGGTACAATATGTGTTATTGCTACAGGTGTTCGAGGTAAACATTGCCTGGCAGGATGCGGCCAGTCTGGTATCGGTGATGTTTCTGGTGTTGGCCATTGTGCCCACCATTGCATTGGCTGAGCTGGGCTTCAGGGGTAAAGTGAGTTTGCAGTTGTTTGGTTTGCTGAGTACCAATACCGTGGGTATTATTGCTACTGCCGCTGGTATCTGGATCATTAACCTCATCATTCCGGCCATTGGTGGAAGCCTGTTTTTGCTGGGAATCAGATTGTTCAGAAATAAATAAGACCTGGATTTGAAAAAGATCGTTCTTCTTTTCGTATTGATCACGGCCGTTAGCTGGCAACCGGCTTCAACAGCATCGGAATTCTGTGGCGGTATCCGCAACCTGGCATTCGAAGATGGTGAGAATATATCCTACAATGTATTTTATTCAGTAGTAGGATTATACATCAACTCCGGTACGGCCAATTTTACAGTAACCCAGACGCATCTCAATAACAGACCTGTTTACCATGTGGTGGGCGTAGGTAGCTCCAACCCCAGCTACGACTGGATCTTCAAAGTGCGCGATCGGTATGAAAGTTACATAGACACCGCCACTTTAAAACCCCTGAAGTTTATCCGGAATGTAAATGAAGGCGGTTTTAAGAAATATGAAAATATCAGTTTCAATTACCAGGCCAATACCGCTGTAACAACAGATGGTGTATTCAAGATCCCCGCTTGTATACAGGATGTACTGAGTTCAATTTATTATGCCCGTAATATTGATTTCAGTAAATACAAACCAGAAGACAAGATCCCGTTTGCCATGTTCCTCGATAATGAGGTGTTTAACCTGTACATTAAATACATGGGTAAAGAGATTGTGAATACCAAGTACGGAAAATTCAGGGCCATTAAATTCAAACCCTTACTGGTAAAAGGTACCCTGTTTGAAGGCGGCGAAAAAATGACGGTTTGGGTGAGCGACGATGCCAACCATATTCCTTTACGCATCGAAAGTCCGATTGTGGTAGGCAGTGTAAAAGTAGATATGATGCAATACCGCAACCTGCGGTATCCGCTCAGTTCCATGATCAGTTTCCGGTAGGGATTGGCCGAAAGAGCCGTTATTCCAGGTGTATCCTGTTTAATTGCGAGTGACGGTAGGCATACATGCAGATGGCCACTATAATGATCGTAGCCACACTGAGTCCGCCGAATAACCCACCTAGCAGTGATTGATAATCTTTCTGGCCGATATAGGCACCTAAAACAATAGAAGCTGCGGAAACCACACCCGAAACAGCCGCTATGATAGCATTGGCTGTTCTGTTGGAGATCTCAATACGGGCATTACAGGTACCGCAATTGGTCACTGAAAAATTATTCAGCTGTACAAATTTCTTAAAAGGTATGCGCCCGCCACAGCCGGGGCAGCATGCGATTTGGTTCCTGGACATTGGATATTGGTTTTGTTGGGGGACAATTCCTGCGCCCAAATTAAGCAACCAACGCCCCGGAACCTCATAAAAATCACTGAATTTAGCGGGTGATATAACTGAAAATCGCTGTAGACAAATCCTACAGCTTGTAGTGCTACAGCTCTGAAAGCCTGAATACCTCTTTGGGGCGGATACCCTTCTCGGTGGTATGCAGGGCACAGCACTCGTTCTCCGGATCGTGTTCAAAATACAGGATATAGTCCTTGTCCACCGCTTCCTGTAAAAAGCTTTTTTTCTCCTGCAGGGTGGTGAGGGGGAACATATCGTATGCCATTACATACGGTAAAGGGATATGCCCAACCGAAGGCAACAGGTCGGCCATATATACCAGCGTTTTACCCTGGTAGCTGATCTGGGGCAGCATCATTTTATCGGTATGGCCGTTCACAAACCGGATCGAGATATGTTCTGAAAAGGGGGTACTGCTCAAAGTGCCATTGGCTGCCAGGCCTTTATCAGGCACCTGCACAAACTGTAACTGCCCGCTTTCTTTGATGGGTAAAATATTCTCCTTCAGGAAAGAGGCTTTTTCCCTGTCGTTGGGTACGGTGGCCCATAACCAGTGATCCTCATTGCTCCAGTACACGGCATTGGGGAAAGCAGGTACCAGCAGGTCATTTTCCCGAACAATACTGCCGCCACAATGGTCAAAGTGGAGATGCGTCAAAAAAACATCAGTAATATCGGCCTTGCTGAAACCGATCCGGGCCAGGGAATGTTCCAGGGTATCATTGCCATGCAGGTAATAATGCCCGAAGAATTTGGCATCCTGTTTATTGCCCATGCCATTATCTACCAGTATCAGCCGATTGCCGTCTTCTATCAGCAAACAACGCAATGCCCAGGAGCACATATTGTTCTCGTCTGCAGGATTCAGTTTGTTCCAGATACTTTTGGGCACTACGCCAAACATGGCGCCGCCATCCAATTTAAAATGACCGGTATTGATGGTGTGCAGTTTCATGCTAATTAACTTGTCCGGGTTTGTGTTTGGTAACAGAAGCAAAGATCAGCAATACCAGGCCAATGGCAAAGAAAACCACCAGGGCCAGTACCGAATTGCGCTGCGATCCGCTGAG
>SCVK01000466.1 GCA_004297075.1 Chitinophagaceae bacterium | reverse complement strand
CCACTTCATCCGAGTTTGTCACTGCCAACTCAGGACCAAGAGCCGTCGCACTGAATCGCTCGATCATGCTGGCGACGACGTGCTCTTGCGCCGTGACGGATGACCTGGCCGTCGCCAGCGCCAGTTCCAGCTGCTGATTCGCAGTGAGCAGTCCATCGACCTTGGCCTGCAACTGCTCGTTCGTGGTGCTGAGCTGCAGGACAGCAGCATCCTGCTCCACCAAGCGCCGGCCCAACTCCTCGATGCGCCTCTGCGCAAACCCCAGTTCCTCCTTGAGCGGCCGCAGGCCCCGCATCTCTTCCTGGGCTCGGTGCAGATCGCCTTGGGCGCGCGACAAGTCGCCCAGCAGGCGCGCGTTGTCCTGCAAGGCGTGGACGGCTTCTTGCTGTTTGGTGGCCAAGGTCTCGTTCACGGCGCGCACCTCGGCCTGCAGGAACTGCACCTGCTGCTCCTGCTTGCGCTGGTCCTGGTCGCGCTGCTCCTTGCTGGATTGCCGGAAATGCTCCAGCGCCTGGCGCGCATGTTGGTGCTTTTCTTCCAGGGATTGGCGATGGCGCTCTTCGGCCGCGAGGCGCTCCTGCAGGTCGGCCACCTGCTGGACGAGCTGCGTGTTTTCCAGGGTCTTGCCGCTCAGCGCTTCGCTGGTTTTGCCATGATCCGTCTGTTCCTCGGCCAGCGCCCGTTGGGTTTGCTCCAGTTGCTGGCGGGTGGACTGCGCCTCGGTTTTCAGTGCCGTAGCTGTTTGCTGGTGCGCCGCGAGCTGCTCGGCGTGCTTGGCCTGCGCCGCAGTGACCCGCTCCTCGGCTTCCTCATTGACGCGGGCGGCCAGGCGGCCCACCAGATCCTGGATCGCCTCGCTGACGGCTACGCGGGTGCCGGTGGCGGGCCCTTCCTCTTCCTCTATCTCCCTCAGGTAGCGATGGATCGTGGTTTTGGAGCCGCTACCCAGCTCTTCGCGCACCGCATCGATGGACGGGTTGCGCCCCGTGGCCCGCAATTTATCGCGGGCGCGCAGCACTTCAGACTTGTAGATTCCGGCTCTGGCCATGGCTTACCCTCTTTTTTCGTACTATGGTATGTACCACGATATTACATACTATTTATGAGGGCGGGAGGTTGAGTTTTTAGGCAGAATTAATGTTGGGTAATGAGAGGTTATCCAATGTGATGGGACTTCCAGCGGTTGTACCCAGACTTGCGATGGAAGGATCCCACCAGTGCCATCCGCTGAAATGTGAAATGACCGGTTTGACTTCCATGGTGTCCAATAGAGCGACTATCTTTCAACAAGGCAACCGATCGCGTTGCCCAGACCACAGGAATGTGATCGATGAGCTTCTTTCCCAGATCGGAAGAGCACAC
>SCVK01000054.1 GCA_004297075.1 Chitinophagaceae bacterium | reverse complement strand
TACGAAACCAATGCCACAGGCGTCATGTTCAAACGAAGGGTCATACAAACCTTCGCTATGTCTGGAAACAAGCATGTACAATCGAATTAATGTTCAGGAAATAAAATGGCAGGCAATCGTTGTGTGAATTTATGCAAAAAATCTGTCTTTATGAAAGATTATATGAATAAATTATCCAGATAAGTTGATAAAATTCAAACAAATAGCCATATTGTTGAATATTATCTATTTACTAAACTAACAGGTGTTAATCAGTCTGGTAGACGGTCCAGCCGGGTTGGCGTTGAATGGTGGGGTTGGTTCCTTTCTCAAAAAGACCGTACACGGTACTTCCGCTGCCCGTCATAGATGCATACAGGGCACCCCGTGCATAGAACTCTTCTTTGATAGCGGCGATCTCCGGGTAAAGGATGGTCACATTTTTTTCGAAATCATTTATCAGCATTTCTTTCCATTGGCTGATGGGTAGTTGAATGATCTCAGTTATACTTTTTGCCGGTGTTTGTGGCTGTATGCCCGCAAATGCCTGGGCCGTAGATACATGAATACCGGGATTGATGAGGAGAAAACGATAAGCTGAGAGGTCGAGGGTAACAGGGCGCATTATTTCGCCCCTGCCTGTTGCAAAACAAGGTTTGTTCAGGATAAAAAACGGGCAATCGCTGCCCAGCTGCAATGCATAACGGATCAGCTGTTCTTCGCTCAGGTCCAGCGAAAAAAGCCGGTTCAGCAGCAATAGGGCAAAAGCCCCATCGGCACTGCCGCCGCCCAGTCCGGCACCCATGGGGATCTGTTTGTGCAGGTGCATTTCTATACCACCTATTTCCGGGAAATCCTGTTGGAGCAACCGATAGGCTTTCACACAAAGGTTATTACCGGGATTACCTGCCACGGCCAAACCCGAACTACTGAAGCGGATACCCTGCTCACCAGTGCGAATGGCTTCGAGCGCGTCTTTGAGGACGATGGGATAAAAAACGGTTTCGAGATCGTGGTAACCATCTTCCCTTTTGCGGATGATATTGAGTCCGAGGTTGATTTTGCAATTGGGAAAAAGAACCACGGGGGATGAGAATTAAAAATTAAAAATTAAAAATTAAAAAAGACGGGGGCGGATATTTTGACTTTTTAATTTTGACTTTTTGACTTCCGGATAAGCAGCAGTTACTTCCTCTTATTAATCTCATCCCTGATCGAGATCGCGCGGATATAGTCTTCCTGTTCCAGTACTTCGTTCAGTAAGGTCTGCAGTTCTTCCAGGTTCAGGGCGCTGAGGTCGTCGTGGGTGGCGCTGTTGTCTTCGATACCCACAGCTTCGCCTTTGTTCTTTTTGGGCGTGCCGTCTTCCATTAAGATGCCAGCATTTTCCAGGATATGTTCATAGGTATAGATCGGGCAACCAAAACGAACGGCTAAGGCCAGCGCATCGCTGGTGCGACTGTCTATTTCAACAGTATCGTGTTCTGTAAAGCAGACCAGTTTCGAATAAAAAATTCCTTCCTGCAGGTCGCTGATGATGATTTCCTGCAGGTCAACATTAAAAGCGTTCATGAAGTTCTTCATCAGATCGTGGGTGAGGGGGCGGCTGGGTTGCATATGTTCCAGCGCTACGGCAATGGCCTGTGCCTCAAATCCGCCGATCACAATCGGTAAACGGCGTAAACCATTCATTTCGCCCAATACCACCGCATAGGAGTGCGTTTGGGTGATGCTGTGCGAAAGGGCCACGATTTCCAGTTCGATCTTCTTCATAGATATTGCGAAAATACGTATAATGAAAACACGAAAAACAGGCGAGGGAAGATTGAACAGGGGAACAGATGAACAGACGAACAGAGGAGCAAGGAACAGACGATCGGACTGGAGATGGAATCTAAGGGAAGTGACGCCATTGTATTAAATAATTGTAAATATGTTTTTTGTTTTACTATCTTTTCTCCAATTCCTCTGTTCCTCTGTTCCTTGTTCGTCTGTTCATCTGTTCCCCCGCCTCCGTTCTTTTGCCTATTGCCACTATAACCTTAGTTTTGCCGCATGCATTATGTTTCTGCGGAAGGTTTGACGAAAAGTTATGGGATCAATCCCCTGTTTAAGAATATTTCCTTTCATATCAACGAGGGCGACAAAATAGCCCTGATTGCCCGGAACGGGGTAGGTAAATCAACGCTGCTGCGCATTCTGAACGGGGATGAAACGGCGGATGAGGGCAAATTATTCATCCACAAAGACGTTACCGTGGCCCTGTTTGAGCAGGATCCCAAGTTTGATGAGTCTAAAACGGTGCTGGAGAATATCTTCCATACCAATCACCCGGTGATGAACGTGATCCGGGAGTATGAAATGGCCAGTGAAAGTGAGGATGGGTTGGCCTTGAGTGAACTTTTTGGCAAAATGGACGACCTGAATGCCTGGGATTTTGAGGTGAAAGTGAAGCAGATTCTGACCAAGCTGAACATCCATCACCTGGAGCAGCCGGTGAGCGACCTGAGCGGCGGACAGCGGAAAAGGGTGGCACTGGCCAAAACCCTGATCGATATCGGGTTTGATCATAAGCATACCTTACTGATGATGGACGAGCCCACCAACCACCTGGATGTGGAGATGATCGAGTGGCTGGAAAACTACCTGAACCAGGAAAACGTGACGCTGCTGCTGGTTACGCATGACCGTTATTTTCTCGATGCGGTAAGTGAAGAGATCTGGGAACTGGAGCGGGAGAATATGTATGTGTACCGTGGCGATTATGAAAATTATGTAGAGAAGAAAGCCGCCCGAATAGAAAGTGAGCTGGCCAGCATTGATAAGGCTAAAAACGAATACCGCAAAGAACTGGAGTGGATGCGAAAGCAGCCCAAAGCGCGTACCACCAAAAGCAAAAGTCGGCAGGATAATTTCTACGAAGTAGAAGCCCGTGCCAAACAGCGTATCGAAGATGCGCAGGTACAGCTGCAGGTAAAGATGAGTCGACTGGGTGGTAAAGTGGTGGAGATGAAAAAAGTGTACAAGAGTTATGGTGACCTCCCCATTTTAAAAGGGTTTGATTATACTTTCAGCAAGGGCGAGCGGATTGGCATCATTGGTAAAAACGGGGTGGGTAAATCCACTTTCCTGAATATGCTGCAGCAGCTGGAAACGGCTGATAGTGGCAAGATCAATATCGGTGATACGGTGGTGTTCGGTAATTTTTCGCAGCAGGGACTGGTGTTCAAAGAGAACATGCGGGTGATCGAATATGTGAAAACATTTGCCGAGAATTTTCCGCTGGCCAATGGAGGCAGTTTAAGCGCGGCACAGTTTCTGGAATTGTTTTTGTTTACGCCGGATAAACAATACACCTATCTCAATTCATTAAGCGGAGGAGAGAAAAAAAGACTGCAGTTACTCATTGTACTGTTCACGAATCCGAATTTTCTGATCCTGGATGAGCCCACCAATGATCTGGACCTGCCCACACTGGCCGTACTGGAGAATTTCCTGAGCGATTACCAGGGTTGTGTACTGATTGTGAGCCATGACCGTTACTTCATGGACCGCCTGGTAGATCACCTGTTCGTGTTTGAAGGCGAGGGGGAAGTGCGTGATTTTCCGGGCAACTATACACAGTACAGGCTTTGGTTGAAAGATAATGAGAAGAAGGAAAATAAGTGGGACGTGCTGGAACAACGGAAAAGTAAGGGAGAAACCACAGAATCGGCGGTGTTAAATAGGGAAGCGGCAGTAGTGAGTAGTCAGCCGGCAGCGGTGAGTGTGAAGAAGAAAATGAGCTTTAAGGAAAAGCGTGAGTTTGAGTTATTGGAAAAAGAAATGCCGGAGCTGGAAGCGGAGAAGAAAAAGATCACTGAAGAAATGGGAACGGGTAATCTGCCATTTGAACAACTGAATAAACTGAGCGAAAGAATTATTGTGATTGATCAGCTGCTGGGAGAAAAAGAGTTGCGGTGGCTGGAGTTGAGTGAGATGGTGGGGTAGGGAGAGTTAGGAGTTAATAGTCAGGAGTCTGGAGTCTGGAGTGATAAGATGGGGAAATGCTGGGTGGAATATCATCCATACAGCATTTCCCCATTTATTTTGAATTAGATAAAGCTGATCAGCTCTACGTCGAAGATCAGGGTACTGTTGGGGCCGATCTGGGCACTTACCTGGCGATCGCCGTAACCGAGATGTGGCGGGATAAAAAAGCGCCATTTGCTGCCGGTAGGCATCAGTTGTAAACCTTCTGTCCAGCCTTTGATCACCATGTTTAAAGGGAAAGAAGCGGGTCGGCCTCTCTGTACGGAACTATCAAAGATACTGCCATCAATGAGGGTGCCGTGGTAATGACAGGTAACTTCGTTATGCGCCAGTGGTTTTTCGCCGGCGCCGGCTACCAGTACTTCGTATTGTAAACCGCTGGGCAGTTCTGTAACTTCGGCCCTTTCTTTATTTTTTGCGAGAAAATCCTGCCCTGCTTTCAGGTTGGCAGCGGCTTTTTCTGCTTTCAGTTGTGCTAATTGGTCTGCTACGCCCATATCTTTTTTTTGCAAATATACGCAAGCATCCTGCGAAAACCAGTACCTGCTGCCTCAGGTTATGTTTGTATTATCTTTTGTAATAGAACCGGTAATACTGGTACGAACCCTGTACCTTGCGAGGAATAGGAACAAGTGTATGACAACTATCATTAATAAGTCGGGAGAAACAATTGCTTATCTGTACCAGAACATGATCCTCGATATATCCCGCGAAAAAGTGATCGGCCTGCTATTGGGAAATTGTGTTTTTGGCAAGCAGACGGAACCGGCGGGTAAGTTCTTCAATAATACTTTTCGCAAAAAGAACGGGAAGATCATCGCTAAATTGGGAGTAGATGTTTCCTCCACATTTAAAAAGTCTCCCAAAGACGCCCAGCTTTCCTTACAGGCCTGGCAGATACTGACAAGGGTTGATAACCACGTATGCTTATGGATCGAAGAAAAGAAATCCTGGACCAAACAGTCATTTATTGAATACCTACAGGCAGATAAGGAGATGGTGGAAGAGGAATAACTAAAGTTATCCAACATTCTGCAAATCCAGTTTAGTTTTTGTTGTAGGTGAATCGGAATGCCTTCAGGTTAGGAACAAATCTGCGCTTACGGTTCCTGTCGTACGCTATTAATATCTCACCGATTTCTTTAAAAAACGGATATCCTATTTCGTTGTATTCATATTTATCATCGTTCAGAACCCCATCCCTGTTCACATAAATAACGGCACTTAACATACACTCTGTTTTACTGTTGAAGTCGACTATGTAGGAGGCATCTGTCAGATAACCATAACTCCATCCGGGTTTATTAAAGATGCGGATATGGGCTGGCGGTTTCTGTTGGCCGGATTTATAGAGAAAAAACTTGCAATAGCTGTCGAAATATTCAGTGGTATCGTATTTGGGATGCTCACTTTCTGATGGATAGGAAGAAAGCTGTTTCAATACAAACTGCCGATCTTTTTTACTGATATGGAACCGCTGTTTTTCCGGAACAGATTCCGGGAAGAGAACGGATTGGAGCATGTGCTGCAGATCTTCGAGCGGCAGGTTATTGTGCCGTGTAAAATCGAACGGAGCTTTGATAAGGGAGTCGTATCGGTTATAATGAGCATTACCTACCCGCACCTCTTTACTGTAATCAAATGACATCCTGCTGTAATGCGGTAACAATCGTAAAATCGTATCTGCGCCACGTACAAAGGAAATACCATTGGTATGACGGTTTTCTTCTTCGGTCATGGTAACAAAACGCCGTACGATACGGATATCCTGGTAACCTTTGTTCCGGAGTAATCCATTCAACTGATCCTGCCCGGTAAATTCGTACAGACGGTTATATGCATCATTATCACTGACAAGAAATATTTTCTTCACATAATTGGCGATAGAAGGCAAACCATTGGCAGCGGATGTGTCTTTGGTAACAGCGGTTTGTGCGCTGAAAGAACTATCTGTGAGCATGGTGGTATTGATATCCAGTCCTGGTTTGCGGAAAGTGTTCAGTTTTTCCAGTGCAATCAAAGCAGTAGGAAGTTTTACGGTAGAAGCCGGATTAAAATAACGATTGCGGTCTACGTGCAGGTAATGGTTTTTAAAATGAGGCCGGTTATGTTGATCACGGTTAATCTCCGTATAAATGATCTGATATTGAAAACTGTCAGGATTGTTTAGTACATGTAATAAAAGGGGAGAGGCTTTGCTTTTCAGTAACTGCCATAACCAATCGTCTGTTTGCTCCTGCGCTTCAACAGTTGTATAGAAGCTTATGCAAACAAAAGCGAGCAGCAGGTGTTTCCGGATCAACATAGGGTATTTTCAAATGGTATAAAAACAGATGGCAGGTAACGTGCTGTGAGGCAGGTTACCTGCCATCTAGGTGGTTCCGGGTTATTTCAGGTTCGCTTCAAAAAAATCCAATGTACGTTTCCAGGCATGCAGGGCCGCATCAGCATTGTAACGGGCTTCAGAAGTGTCGTTATGGAAGGCATGGTTCACATTTGGATATATGTACAGTTCATATTTGACTCCTGCTTTTTTTAAGGCTTCTTCGTAAGCAGGGATACCTGCATTAACACGTTCATCCAGTCCGGCGTAGTGTAACTGTACCGGTGCTTTTATTTTGGGCACATCAGCTGTGTCCGGTTGTCTGCCATAAAAGGCAACCGCCGCATTCAGTTTGGGCGAGTTAACGGCTAACTGGTTGGCCAATGCGCCACCCCAGCAAAAACCTACGCAGCCTACTTTCCGGTTGGTTTCCTTGCGGGCACGCAGGATCTCAACGGATTGTACAAAATTGGCGAGATTCTTTTTGGCATCCAATGCGGTAAAAAGTTTGCGGGCCTCATCCTCATTGGCAGGGGTACCTCCGGCTTCTGAGAGTGCATCCGGGGCCATGGCCAGATAACCGGCTTTGGCCAGACGGCGGGTTACATCTTTGATATGATCGTTCAGTCCGCGGTTTTCATGTATTACCATTACGGCACCCATATTCATTTTCTTTTTGGGTTTGGCGGTATAAGCAAACATGACAATTCCATTTACTTCATAGGAGATCATTTCAGTATCAAGGTCCTCATCATCTTCGGCAATGGTGGCGGCTTTGGCTTTGTTCGACTCCAGTAAAGGCGCAATGGATAAAGCCAAGGCCATACTTCCCGTAATGGCGGCCAGGCGTTTTAAAAATACTTCACGGCTTAAAGGTTTATGTGTATACTCGTCGTACAGGTTAATGATGCGCTGGTCCATAGCAACTATTTAGATGCTTAAATATAACCAGAAAACGAGTACCTGCAAACAACAAGAGTCATTGCTAAAGGCTTGTCAGTTCCCTTATCTTTCCTGCTCCTTCGTGCCTTTGCGGGCTTTTCCTTTTTTCGGTTTCCGCTCAGTTGTATGGATAACATGTGCCGCTTCTACCAGCCTGGTGAGGTGCTCGTAGAGGCTAAGGATGGCAGAACGTTCTGATGAACTCAACTCTTTATGATAGGTACCGGTTACTGTAACTTTTAACCACTCCCACATTAATTCCCGGATATCGGGCAGGTGCGCGAAATCGAACAGGTCATCAATAACAAGCTGTGGGTCAGCGATTTCGGTCTGGGTAAGCGGTAAGGGTGCATACTTGCATTTTTGAACCAATGGCATGGGTAAAGGGATTAAGCGGAGCAGCCTTACGATGGGATGGATGGGTCAATTTGCCTGACAGGATCTCTGGCTCCGTGAAAAAAACAGGCAAATCAGGTATAAACCGCATTGCAGGGTTTATGGGATTACACGTAATTCGTAATGGCTTTGGAAATACAATATTACCCTATAGTCGATGTATTTCATACCGTTTCATCACCTATTTTCTAACGTATTTATACCTAATGCGCCTGATCGAAAGACTTCACGACTACCTGGTTTACAGCAATATCTCAGCTTATTCCTTTGAGCGGAGCTGTGATCTGTCTAATGGTTATCTCGGAAAACAACTGAAGGGCAAGGGCTCGGTGGGTTCGGATATACTCGAAAAGATCAAGGAGAATTATTCCGACCTGAGCCTGGTATGGCTGGTAACCGGTAAGGGCAGGATGTTACTTTCTCCTCCCGGCCATGGCCTGGATAGAAAACAACCGCTAACAGAGCTGAATGAGGAACAACAGATTTATTTTGCTTCTAAAGATGAAGTGATCAAACTGCTTAACCGGCAGCTGGAGAAAATGGAGATCATGCTGGCCGATAAAGACAAACTCATCAATTTGCTTGAAGAACAGATCAGGCAGCTGAGCCAGACGGCGTATAAGCGTACAAGGTAGAAGAATATCGAACAGGGAATTTCGAATGTCGAAGTACCAATGTGGGTGAAACTGCCTGTTTTTCTCTGTGAAACTTCCTAGCTCCGGATCTCTGTGTTGAGAAACACTACTTATCCTCAATCACTCAATAATGTCATTTTATTGTTTAACACAGAGATCGGGAGAAACAGAGGGGCATAGAGAATGTTTCATTTCAAAAACAAAAAATTTGTTGCCGAACAGTACAAATGAAAAATGTCGAAGTAGAAAATCATTCTACTTCGACATTCCCTGTTCGATATTCGTTATTCCCTACGCATTTTCCATGTACGAAGAAACCGGCTCGCAGGTACAGATCAGGTTTCTGTCTCCATGGGTATTGTTTACCCGTGCTACGCTGGGCCAGAATTTGTTCTGGGTAACATAGTACAGCGGGAAAGCGGCTTCTTTGCGTGAGTAAGCATGTTTCCACTCATCGGCACAGATTACGGCTTGTGTATGTGGCGCATTTTTTAAGGCATTATCCACTTTATCGGCTTTACCGTCTTCGATGGCTTTGATCTCTTCGTAAATAGAAATGAGCGCATCGCAGAAACGATCCAGTTCAGCTTTGTCTTCACTTTCGGTAGGCTCGATCATGATGGTACCCGCTACCGGGAAACTCATGGTAGGCGCATGGAAACCATAGTCGATCAAACGTTTGGCCACATCTTCTGCCTCAACACCCACACT
>SCVK01000053.1 GCA_004297075.1 Chitinophagaceae bacterium | reverse complement strand
CCGGAACGTGAACCTGGAAGGGGTACAGATCAAAAAAGACGAAAAGACCTTTTTCTGGAGCGGCCGTTACCACATGGATATGAACACCCGCGATACACTGGATACCCAACTGAACGTACTGGCCAATTTTGAGCCCGTGGTTCCGGATAGTTACCAGGATTGCGAATTCCTGATGCTGGGTAACCTGGTACCTGCCGTGCAGGCCAGTGTGATTACCCAACTGAAGAAAAGACCGAAACTGATTGTGATGGACACCATGAATTTCTGGATGGAAATTGCCATGGACGACCTGAAAAAAACCATTTCGATGGTGGATGTGCTGATGGTGAACGATAGTGAGGCCCGGCAACTGAGCGGCGATTATTCGCTGGTGAGGGCAGCTGCTACCATTCTTAAAATGGGTCCCAAGTACCTGATCATTAAAAAAGGTGAACATGGAGCCCTGTTGTTCCATGGTAACCAGGTGTTTTTTGCACCGGCATTACCACTGGAAGAAGTGTTTGACCCCACCGGTGCCGGCGATACTTTTGCCGGGGGGTTTATGGGCCACTTGGCCAAAACCGGTGATATCTCTTTCGAGAATATGAAAACCGCCATTATTGTAGGAAGTGCCATGGCATCTTTCTGCGTGGAGCGTTTTGGAACAGAGCGTTTACGCGAAATTACCAAGGCTGATATTGATAGCCGCCTGGCAGAATTTGTACAGCTCGTGAACTTTGATATTGACCTGGTAGGATAAACCAATGGGCTGAAACGCTAACTGTTGTTAGTGTTCAGTGAAAATAGTTTTGGTAAAACTGTGTGTACATAATATTTTCGCACCGCAATGATCACAATGAAACATACAAAACGTATTAAGAAACCTCTCTAACGGGAAGTGCTTTACGTTTGTGTATACTCATATACTTGAAGCCTTCCCAAAACGGGGAGGCTTTTTTATTTGGATGAAAACAATAAGAGCCTGTTTGAAAATGCAAGATCATCGTTTTAAGCTACTAGCTGTGAGCTGTGAGCCGCCAGCTTGGCAGGTGCTTATCGAGATAAATAGTACACCTATTATGAAATTTCAATAGGCCGATGGTATTTGAAAACTTTAATTTTAAACGGGCTCTAAACAACTAAAAGAACCACCCCAATAAACCATTAAACGAATAAACCAATAAACGAGTAAACCAATAAACCAATAAACGCGTAAACCCATAAACCCAAAAAACAATGAAAGTAGCCGTAGTAGGTGCCACCGGACTGGTAGGTACCAAAATGTTGCAGGTATTAGCAGAACGTAATTTTCCCGTAACGGAACTGGTTCCCGTTGCTTCAGAAAGATCTGTAGGCAAGGAAGTGGAATTTAAAGGGAAAAAATACAAAGTGGTTAGCATGAACGATGGAATTGCTGCCCAACCTGCCGTGGCTATCTTTTCTGCGGGCGGAAGCACTTCGCTGGAATGGGCACCCAAATTTGCCGAAGCCGGGATCCGCGTGATCGATAACTCATCGGCCTGGCGCATGGACCCTACCAAAAAACTGGTAGTGCCGGAAGTAAATGCCGATGTACTGACACAGGAAGACATGATCATTGCCAACCCGAACTGTTCTACCATTCAGATGGTGGTGGCTTTGCAGCCGCTGCACCAGAAATACCGGATAAAACGGGTAGTGGTTAGCACTTACCAGAGTGTAACCGGTACCGGCAAAAAAGCCGTTGACCAGTTATTCAACGAAAGAAAAGGCGTGGAAGGCGAGATGGCGTATAAATACCAGATAGACCTGAACGTAATTCCGCAGATCGATGTATTTCTCGATAACGGATACACCAAGGAAGAAATGAAAATGGTGAAGGAAACCAACAAGATCATGGGCGATGATTCGATCCGTGTTACGGCTACTACCGTGCGTATTCCGGTTGTAGGCGGACATAGTGAAAGCGTGAACGTAGAGTTTGCCAATGATTTTGACCTGGCAGAAGTAAAAGACCTCTTAAGCAAAGCCCCCGGTGTAATTGTGCAGGACGATCCTGCACAGGCTTTATACCCCATGCCATTATGGGCGCACGAAAAAGATGAAGTATTTGTAGGCCGTTTACGCCGCGATGAAACGCAGGCCAATACCCTGAACATGTGGATCGTGAGCGATAACCTCCGCAAAGGTGCCGCCACCAATGCCGTGCAGATTGCAGAGTATTTGATGGGGAAGGGATTGTTGTAGTGAGTGGTCAGTAGTGAGTAGTCAGTTGTGAATGGTGAATGGTCAATAGGTTTTACTCCCTACTGACTACTCACCACTCACTTACCCTATCATCAAGTGAAAAGGGTATATGTAGTTAATTACCAATTGACCATTGACAATTGACAATTCACCATTACCCATTCACAACGTCATTCCCCCAGCGCCCGGTTCAGGAACAGGATCAGGGGTTGCAGGGTTTCAAAGGCGGTAGTGATTTTTTTGGCGAGTCCTTTTTCGGTCAGGTCCGCATCTGTTAGTGGGGTAGTGGCTACCCAGCTTTTGAGTTTGAGGTATTCGATAGCGGGATTGTCTTTTTCGTATCCTTTGGGTTCACGGCTCAGTGCCATGCCTTCGCCCCGCTCCAGTTCGCCGTAACAGGCTTTGAATTTTTTGTGCTGGATGATGGATCGGAACTCCTCCCAGTTATAATCGATCTCCTGCCGGATCTTTTTAAGCTGATCGGCTTCTACCATGTATCGTCCACCACCAACAAAACTTTCTCCTCCCGGCTGTATATGTAGGTAATACCCGGCAAAATCAGATTTTTTGCCACCACTAATCAGGCTGGCAGCCATATTGTTTTTATACGGTGCTTTGTTTTTGCTGAACCTGACATCGCGGTTGATGCGGTACACACAGTCTTTGGCAAGCAGATGGGCAATGGTAGGATCCTTTTTACCTAACTGGGCAATAACGGCGTTTACGAGAGCGGCCATATCTTCTTTGGCGGCTTCGTATCGTTTCCGGTTTTTCTCAAACCATTCGCGGTTATTGTTCTTTCTGAGGTCTTTTAGAAATTTGAGTGTTGATGTCTGTAACATGTATTTTATGGTTTTCTAACCGCGCCTTTGCGTCTTTGCGAGAAAATTTTCCCGCAAAGACGCAAAGGCGCGGGGTTATGATTTGTTGATGAGTGAGAGAAATTCATCTTCCGAAATGATCTTGATAGTGTTGATCTTTTTGGCTTTCTCGAGTTTACTGCCGGCATCTTCGCCTACCACGAGATAATTGAGTTTGGCACTTACGCCACTCACAATCACGCCCCCTTCCGCTTCGGCCAGTGCTTCGGCTTCGCTGCGTTTTAGTTTGGCCAGTGTGCCGGTAAACAGAAAAGTCTGCCCGGTTAAGGCACCGGCTGCTACGGTTGCCTTCTTTTCATTTTTCATCTGCAGGCCCAGTTGCTCGAGCTGGTGCAGCATGTCTATATTCTGTTCGTTGCTGAAAAACTGGTGAATACTTTTGGCCACTTTTACACCCACATCTTCCAGCTGCAGTAATGCTTCTTCTGTTTTTCGGGTAAAATCGAAAATGTTTTCTACTGCATTGGCCAGTGTTTTGGCCGTGGTTTCTCCCACAAAACGGATACCCAGTGCATAGATCAACCGGTGCAGGGGCTGCTGTTTGGAAGCTTCAATGGCGGCCTGCAGGTTGTCTAAACTTTTTTTACCAAAACCTTCCAGTTCGCCTATCCGGTCATAATCCAGGCTGTAAATACCCGGAATATCTTTCAGTAATCCCAGCTCATAAAACTTGCGCACATTGGCTTCGCCAAAACTTTTGATATCCATGGCATCCTTACTCACAAAATGGATCATTTTCTCTACCACCTGTGCCTCGCATTCGATATTGATGCAGCGCCACACGGCTTCTGTTTCTTCTTTGTATAATTCGCTTTTGCAAACAGGACATTGTTTGGGGAAGAGAATGGGCTCTTCGCTGCCATCTCTCAGTTCCGGTAATGATTTTACGATCTGGGGAATCACGTCTCCGGCTCTTTCTATCAATACACTGTCGCCGATCTTAAGATCTTTTTCCCTGATATATTCTTCGTTGTGAACAGAGATGCTTGACACCGTAACTCCGCCCAGGTACACCGGATCCAGTTTGGCAACAGGTGTTACCGCGCCGGTTCTTCCTACCTGGAACTCAACCCCTCTCAGTTTGGTGGTGGCCTGTCTTGCCTTGAACTTAAAAGCAATGGCCCAGCGTGGGTGGTGCGATGTCATACCCAGCTTTTCCTGTAAAACCGTATCATCCACTTTTACCACCATACCGTCAATTTCATAGGGCAGGTTATCGCGGCCGGCTTCAAAAGCGAGGCAGTAGTCGATCACCGGCTGTATACCCGTTACCACTCTTTTCTCTTTTTCGGGCGAGCGGAAACCCAGCTCCCACAAAAGGTGCAGCGAACCCGCATGGCTGGCCAATGGATCGTTGCCGGCAGGAATTCCATCTCTGACAAAATAACTGATATGGTATAAAAAGGCGTCCAGGTTTCTTTCGGCCACTTCTTTCGGGTCTTTCATCCGTAAACTGCCCGAAGCGGCATTTCGGGGATTGGCCAAAGGTGCCAGGTTCTGGGATACGAGTAATTCGTTGTATTTCGCAAAAGACTGTTTACTCATAATGATCTCGCCCCTGATCTCCACCTGGCGGATGCCATATTGGGAAAAAGCGGCTGATAAAGGAATGGAACGGATCTGTTTGATATTGGTGGTAATATCTTCTCCCTCCACCCCATCGCCCCTGGTGGCGGCGCGCACTAACTGGTCGTTCTCGTAGATCAGTGAAATGCTGGCCCCGTCAAATTTGGGTTCTATACAGTAGGTAATGGCGTCCAGTCCGCTCAGCTCCCGGGCTTTCCGGTCAAAATCTGTCAGGTCCTCGGCATTATAACTGTTATCGAGGCTCAGCATGGGCACGAGGTGCTGTACCGTTACAAACTGCTGGTTCAGGCTGCTGCCCACACGCTGGGTGGGAGAGTCGGGGGTGATTAATTCAGGATGTTTTTTTTCGGTACGCTGGAGCAACTGGTAAAGCTTGTCGTACTCATAATCCGATAAAAGCGGCTCGTTCTGTACATAATAGCGGTATTCGTGAAAGCGGAGAATCTCTCTCAGAGGGGCTATTCCGGCCGCTGAAACGGTATCTGCATTGCCGGTAAGGAAATCCTGCGACTGCTTTTGTAATGCCTGTATCTGTTCTTTGTTATACATAAACCCTGATTGGTGAATAAAGGTAAGCCGCCGGTGGGAGTAATGAGAAACCGGCTTTAAAATTGTGTGCCCAATTCCTAAACTTTGTATCTTGTCGGCATTGAAAACAGGGAACCCTCCCTGTTATTTTTTGAATGAGTAACCATGATGAAAAAGAATGCCGGAACGTTTGTACAGGAAGAAACACAGGTGAAGGATGCCGCCTTGCTGGTACAATCTTACCCCAAAGTGCCTGTAACGGTTGATTGTGTGATCTTTGGATTTGAAGAAAACAAGCTGAAAGTACTGCTGATCAAGAGCGACCTGGAAATGTTCAACGGGCGGTTATCGCTGCTGGGCGATTTTGTGAAAGACAATGAGGAACTGGATGATGCGGCTTACCGGGTACTGAAAGAGAGAACAGGGATGAATGATGTATTTCTGGACCAGGTACGCACTTTCGGCTCACCTGGCCGCCACCCGGGCGGCAGGGTAATTACAGTGGCGTATTGTTCGCTGCTGAATATCAACCACCATGAATTAAAGATCCACGATAATGACCTGCATTGGCATTCAGTGGCTACCTTGAAAGAAATGGCTTTTGACCACAAAGAAATTGTAGACGCCTGTTATGCCTGGCTGCAGAAAAGGATCCAGGAACATCCGCTGGGTTTTAACTTGCTGCCCGACAAATTCTCTTTACGCGAATTGCAGAACCTGTACGAAGCCATACTGGGTATTTCGCTCGACAGGCGGAATTTCCGAAAGAAATTTGCTTCCATGGACCTGCTGATCGATATCGATGAAATGGAGCAGGATGTACCGCACAGGCCGGGTAAACTATACAAGTTCAACTTTGAAAAATACGAAAAGAGTAAACGCAAATGGGTAGGGATCGATTTCTAAAACAGTGATCATCAGCGCCTGTTGCCGCCTGTATCCGCAGCAGGTTGTCTCCTACATCTTTTTAGCTATTCTCCCTCGCTTGGGTTACTTTTACCAAATAACGAAGCAGCTATGTTACACTCAATGACAGGTTACGGAAGAGCAGAACAAACACTGGCAGATAAAACCTATCTGGTAGAAGTGCGTTCGCTGAACGGCAAACAGTTTGACCTCCGTTTGAATATTCCCGCCCTGCTCAAACCCTTTGAATTTGAAGTGAGGAGCATGCTGAACGAAGGATTGCAGCGCGGCAGTGTGGAGTGTAATATCAGCATCAAACAGAATGGTGCCAGCAAACCGGTGTCTATTAATACCGACCTGGCCAAAGCCTATTTTGAACCCGTTGCGCAACTGGCCCATGAGCTGAACCTGCAAACGGGCGATATACTCAGCACCATCCTGAAACTGCCGGATGTGATCACACCTTCTACAGAAATGCTGACGGATGAGGAATGGAAATTTTTTGCCGGCATTCTGAAAGAAGCGATCCAGCACCTGAATGATCACCGGATGGACGAGGGAAAATCTATCGAAACTGATCTGCTGTTACGTATTGCCAATATTGAGGTCCAGCAAAAAGAGATCGAAAAACTGGAACCGCTCCGCAGAACCAAGATCAAAGAAGGACTGGTAAAAGTGCTGGAAGAAAATGTGGGCAAAGAAAACTACGATGCCAACCGCCTGGAGCAGGAACTGATCTATTATATTGAGAAGATCGATATCAGCGAAGAACAGGTACGTTTAAATAACCATTGCGATTATTTCAGATCCATCCTGGCCGAAAAAGAGCCGAGTAAGGGTAAAAAACTTTCTTTTATCCTGCAGGAATTTGGCCGGGAGATCAATACCACCGGTTCCAAAGCCTACGATTCAGCCATTCAGAAATGTGTGATCCTGATGAAGGATGAACTGGAAAAGGCGAAGGAACAGATCCTGAATGTATTGTAAGCGATCCACCTGTTTCATGTGTAACTGATCTGTGAAATCTGCGGTAAAAATGAGGCTTCACGGTTACAGCTAACTGCTTTCTCTATCTTTGTAAAAATCGCCCTTGTGAAAAAGATCCCCGGATTTTTATTGGTAGCCATGGTGCTCAGCTCCTGCCAAACCCTTGACGTATTCGAGAAAAATGTTTTCTTCCCCGATCACCAGTGGTCGGCCAGCAACAAACCCAGCTTCACCTTTGCCATAGAAGATACTACCGTGGCCTATCATATTTCTGTGATCTTCCGGCATGAAGATGCCTATCATTTCAATAATCTCTGGCTCAATATTACCACGCAGGCCCCCGGCGATACGGCCCGTACCCAACTGGTCAATATCACCCTCGCTGATAATAAAAAAGGCTGGCTCGGAACCGGTATGGATGATGTATTCGATCACCGCTCGCGCGTAACCCGCTTACCTGTAAAACTGAAAAAAGGGAATTACACCTTTATCCTGCAGCAGCATATGCGCGAGGAGCCGCTTCAGTATGTACTGAATGCCGGGATCCGGGTAGAAAAAGTGAAGCCATGAAAAAAACAGTGATACCGCAGCGACTGGTGATTGTGTCCCTGGTGTACTGGGTATTACTGACCTATATGGTGGCTGCCCTTGTATGGTGGTTCATTGCGCTGGAGAATCAGAACCGTGATATTACCCGGATCCGCTTGAGTGAACTGGTGAAAGATGACCC
>SCVK01000052.1 GCA_004297075.1 Chitinophagaceae bacterium | reverse complement strand
AGATCGGTTATTTTGCTAAGATAAGATTTTGACCAGTTGGAAAGGGGATTGCGGGTTGTTTTATTGTTGTTACTTTTGATCATCAAACCCTTACTATGGCAGCCAAGAACTATATCATGAGCCGTGAAGCCGCTGAACAGAAACTACACCGCATGGCACTGGAACTGGCCGAAAACCTGAACGGCGATACAGAACCCGTGGTGCTGATCGGGATCCGCAACAGCGGAACCGTGATTGCAGAAAAAACAGCTGCCCTGCTGAAGAACTATGTTTCCTGCGAGATCAAAGTGATTTCGCTCAGTATGGATAAACACCATCCCACCACCGTAACCCTCAGCGAAAATATACCGCTCGATAAAGTGCATGTGATCATCACCGATGATGTAACCAACAGCGGCCGCACACTGCTGTATGCGCTAAAACCCTTACTCGAATTTCACCCCAAAACTATCCAGACCCTGGTACTGGTTGAAAGGATGCACAAATTATTTCCCATCAAACCGGATTACGTTGGCTTATCCGTTGCCACTACACTACAGGAACATATCCAGGTAGAAGTGGTGGATGGGAAGTTGGTGGGAGCATATGTAGAGTAATTAAAAATTAGAAATTAGAAATTAAAAATGGGAGGGCGGGGTGAGGGTGTGTATTCAATTGTTAATTGCTAATTTTTAATTACTAATTAAAAATGCAGCCAGTTCCATTCAATCCCTTTTTTTGAAAAGCCGATGGAGGGGGCAGGGATTTTGATGGCGTTGAGGAGGAAAAAAGCGGTTTTAACGAGCTTACTGTTGGTTTTGATCCGGGTAAGGTCTATATCCGGAGAGAGGTACCATTGCCGGCGGCGGGGTATATCGGTTCGGTTGAAATAAACAGCACCATTTTCATCTTTGGCCATGTTTTCTGTGCCGCCAAACATACCGTCTGCACCATATCCCACTGCTATATTTAGCCATGCAGGTAAACCTGATTTTTTGAAGAATGATTTGAGATTGGCACTGGCCCAGTAGGTCTGGCCGTTATAATCCTTCAGCATACGCTCCCAACCCCGGCTACCGAAGAGGGTATTGGCGCGCTGGTTCAGTACCGGGTCTGCATAGGTATTCTGGTGAAAGGAGAATTTCAGGTGTATCCTTTGTTCGTTCCAGGCCAGTTCCTGGGCAATCAATAGTCCGCTGCCGCTAAGGTTCGCAGCTATATCACCGGGGCTAAAACCCCAACCCGAAGAGTATCCATCCAGCACTTCAATCACTGTCATAAAAGCCGTACCACTCAGTCCGCCTATCCAGATCCTTTGTTTGCGGGGCAACCCGGCCCACCTCCATACTTCCATGCTCATTCTGCCTGCTGTATAGGCACCAAATACATGGCCGGCTTTATCTACCTGCAGCCAGGTATTGTTATCATTAAAAAAATGAAAGGATGTTTGGGGGTAATTCTTGTACCAGGCATGCGATAATTCTGTCAACCCCAGCCCATAACCCACAACACTGGCACCAACGGCCATGAAAATCCTTGTTGGATTCGGCTTACCATCAGGCAGATCCTGCTTGCTTACCTGAACCGGCAAAGAATCCTGTGTAAAAGCAAGCTCCGTTGCCAGTAACAGTATGAGTAGGAGGAAAGGCTTCACTGCCTCAAACATACAGCACTAAATCCGGAGAGTTACTGCACAGGAGGTTGAAAATGCAAAAAATATTCATAAACTTGTCAGGTAAAAGAAAACGACACTTAAAAATTGCAAGTATGGATGCTGCCATTCAGGAAAGAATCAATGTCTGGGTTAACGGGAACTACGACCAGGCTACCAAAGATACCATTGCCCGATTACAGAAGGATAGTCCGGATGAACTGGCAGATGCTTTTTATCGCAACCTCGAATTCGGTACCGGTGGATTACGCGGTATCATGGGTGTAGGCACCAACCGGATCAATAAATATACCATCGGTATGGCTACACAGGGTTTTGCCAATTATCTGAAGAAAACCTATGGCAGCGAAGAAATCAAAGTAGCCATTGCGCACGATAGCCGGAACAACAGCCGGTTTTTTGCCGAAACCACCGCCCATGTATTTGCCGCCAATGGCATCAAAGTATTCCTGTTCGAAGCCTTGCGCCCTACACCGGAACTCAGTTTCGCCATCCGTACCCTGGGTTGTAAAGCGGGTGTGGTTTGTACCGCTTCACATAATCCACGTGAATACAATGGATACAAAGCATACTGGAATGATGGTGGACAATTAGTACCTCCACATGATAAAAATGTGATCACAGAAGTAGAAGCCATTACCAACGTGAACGACGTGAAATGGGAGGGAGGTAGCGCCAATATTACCCTGATCGGGAAAGACATGGACAATGCCTATCTGGATATGGTGAAAGAGCTGAGTGTATATCCCGATGTGATTGCCGAACAGCATGACCTGAAAATTGTATACACCCCTATTCATGGAACCGGTATTACACTGGTGCCGGAGGTATTGAAACGTTTTGGATTTACCAATGTTACCATTGTGGAGGAGCAGGCTACACCGGATGGTAATTTTCCAACGGTGAATTATCCCAACCCGGAAGAAAGTGAAACCATGAGTATTGGTTTGAAGAAAGCCAAAGAACTGGATGCGGATATTCTACTTGGTACCGATCCTGATGCCGATCGTGTAGGTATTGGCGTTAAGAATCACAAGGGCGAATGGGTGTTAATGAACGGTAACCAGACTGCGGTACTGGCTTTCAGTTATATGATGGAAGCGCGCAAAGCCAAAGGCATTGCCCAACCCAATGATATGGTGATTACCACGATTGTTACCACCGAAATGATCAACGAAGTGGCCAAACAGAATGATGTGGCTTGCTATAATGTACTCACCGGCTTTAAATGGATCGCTGAAAAGATCAAAGAACTGGACGGACAGAAGAATTATGTAATCGGCGGAGAAGAAAGTTTTGGTCTGATGATCGGTAACCAGATCCGCGATAAAGATGCCGTTAGTGCCGTGGCCCTGATGTGCGAAATGGCCGCTTACGAAAAGAACCAGGGAAAAACCCTGTTTGATAAGATGATCGAGCTCTATATCAAATATGGGTTTTATTACGAGAACCTGATCAGCATCACCAAAAAGGGGATGAACGGCCAGAAAGAGATTGCTGAGATGATGGAGAGTTACCGCAGTAATCCTCCCAAAACCATTGCAGGTGCACAGGTGGCTACGCTACTGGATTATGAATTACAGAAAGGAACCAACCTTTTTACCGGTGAAACCTGGACGATCGCACTTCCGAAAAGTAATGTGCTGCAGTTTGTAACAGCCGACGGAACCAAGATCTCAGCCCGCCCATCCGGTACGGAACCCAAGATCAAATTCTACTTTAGTGTTAATACCAGGCTGGCGCGGAAAGAAGATTTTGATACTGTATATGCTTCGCTGGAAAATAAGATCAAAGACATTATCACAGATATGAACCTGAAATAAAATTTACTCTATTCGCCACCGGTTTGCTGCTGTAGCTGCTAACCGGTGGCTTTTTTATTCAGTATTGTCCGGCTGCTGTTTATACGATCTTTTACCGTTCAATGATCACATCCGAAAAACTACCCTCTGTAACCACTACTTCTTCTGTTTTATTTCCTAACCGGTCGAACAAAAAATAGGTAAACGAAAAGCTTCCCTTCAGATAGGAGCGGGCATCCTGTTGTACGGATAATTGCCCATGCTGAAAATAATGAAACCGCCCGCTCGTAGAATTGGGTGTGGTTTTCCACTCAATAAAATTCCCGTTGAACTGTGTGGTCAGCTGGTGACTGGCCGATTGAGCACCGCTAACGGTAAAATCAGGGATCACAAACCTGATCATGATGCTGCTATCGTTGGTGATGTATTCTTTTCCTTCAATATACAGATCAAAACTACCGTTGGCTTTTTTGACAGACTGAGCGGTAACCGGACTCATAAAACGCACCTGTTTGCCATTTACACTGGCTGTAAAACGGGGGGTATTCAAAGGTCCGTTGGCCTCTTTTGTGCAGGAGAAAATTGCGAGAAGCAGGCAGGCTGTCAGCAAATAGCTCACTTGATTTTTCATAACCCGCAATTTGGGTACAGATACTATCCGGCTTGTGAAGAATCTGTATAACCGGTAAAAAATCTTTCGGAATGGTAGGGGACCATCCCGGTTGCAGCGCAGCCCACCACTAAAACCGGCTGAACCGGTCATTGATCCGGAAGTGTAGGAACCGGTTCTGAATAACTTGTACCTGTTTTTTTCTTTTTACACCACTATCTAATCTGTATGGGCTCTTATTTCTTAGCTGTATATTCGCTATGCTATGAGAAAGTATGAGGATACCTACCAGCACAAAGGACTGCGTAAAAAGCTGGTCGACCTGTTGAAAGAAAAAGGCATTACAGACGAATTGGTGCTGGATGCCATTAATACCATACCCCGTCATTATTTTCTGGATTCTGCTTTTGACAAGATCGCTTACGAAGACCGTGCTTTTGAAATTGCAGCAGGTCAAACTATTTCGCAACCTTATACAGTTGCTTACCAAAGCCAGCTCCTGCAGATCAAAAAAGGCGATAAAGTGCTGGAGATCGGTACCGGTAGTGTTTACCAGGCAACCATCCTGGCCGAAATGGGGGCGAGGGTGTATACCATTGAGCGCCAAAAAAAATTATACGACCTGCAGAAAGAATATTATTTCCGGAATAAATAT
>SCVK01000051.1 GCA_004297075.1 Chitinophagaceae bacterium | reverse complement strand
AAAAAACCAATCGTGAGTGGTGTACTTACCTGCTCAGATAAAAACACCCGTACGTTTTTTTTGATATTGAGCTGGGCCGCAATTTTCTGCACAAATAAACGCCATTCGGCTGGCATCTTATGCAGTCCCTGGTAGCGGATCAGCTGTGTTTGGCGATAGCCCATGAACCAGCGTACACAGAGAAAGATCATCAATAACAGGTATGCCATGGATATATAGGGCAAGAGTCTTTCTCCTTTCAGCATCCATTGCAGTACACCGGACAGTACTCCCGTTCCGGTAGCAGTTATAGGTTGCATATTTTCTGCAGCCGTTTGTACAGGCTGCCATGCCTGGTGGTATTGCTGGTAATAGAATTGAAAAGTAAACAGGAACCAGACAAAACCGATGGTTTGCGCGGCCACGCCCAACCGGTATTTGGCTGCAGCACCCATGGGCAGTAAACCGGCGATACTGATATAGAGCAGCCATACAAGCGCTGTTTGCCATACGCTATGGGCAATGGCATATCCCAGCGACTGTAAAAAAACGGATTGAAACAGGTGCTGCATACACTTACTGTTTTTTCAGGTTGTCCAATAGTTTCTGGATCTCATCCAGCTCTTCCTTGTTAGGTACCGTATTACCTAAAGCCTGCATCACCAGCTGGGTAGAAGAGCCTCCAAAAAGGGAATTGATCATTTTACCCACGATCTGCTGCTGTGTATTCTCGCGGGTAATATTGGCCCGGTAAATATGGGTTTTACTGCTGTCATCCCGCTTTACGATGCCTTTCTCAAACATGATCTGCATCAGTTTAAGGGTAGTGGTATACCCGGCGTCTTTGTGCTCGCTCAGGATCTCGTGTACCTCTCTTACGGTGGCGGTACCCTTATCCCACAGCACCCGCAAGATCTCCAGTTCACTTTCAGTTGGTTTGATATTCTTGGAAACGGCCATTGCTACGATTTTATTCGTAAGCAATTTACGAATGCGGTCGTATGAAGCCAAATAAAAAAATGTTAAACGGCAGAAGAGAAGGATGAATCAGGTAAAAATCAGAAATGGGGGGCATCTATAAATTAGTAGTTAGTAATTGGTAATGAGTAATTTTTTTAAAAACTGAACCTACGCGCTAATTACTAACTACTAATTATTAATTACTAATTAATTCGGTTGTTGTGTTTTATACGCTCCCACATAATAGCTCGCAATGGTTCTCACCCGTAACCGGTCGTTCCGGAAACTGACCATTTTGTAGGGTTTGAATTCCTTCTTTTTATCGAGGAAACCGATGATGCAGGAGAGGGGCTCTTTTCCTTTCTGCAGCACTACAGTAGGCTGTATGCCGAAATTGGGGATGGTGAGTGAATCACTTACGCGCACTTCTTTGGCCTGGATGCGAAGGGTGTACCGGAAGGTCTTTTTGGTTTCATAAACCGTTACGGAAAACTTCCAATCATTCAGCTCATCGGCAATTTTTTCGCTGTAAGTGGCTACAGGGTTGGATTGAACCGTATTTCTGGTGGCAGCAACGGTATCGTAGGAGATCACCACGGTGCTGTCTGCATGGGCATCGTTTGTGGTATCGTTGTTAACGCAACCTGCCAGCAGCAACAGGGTAAGAAGGTATGGGATTCTCATATGTTAAAAATAGTAGCTATTACGATACCAACCGGACCACTGGTAACAAAAATCCCGGCCATGGGCCGGGATCCTGTACAATTTTCTCTATGTTGTTTTATTTCTTTTCTACTGATTCATCCAAGGTGATGTTGATGGATTTCTTACCGTTCAGGTAGGTTTCATATTTCTTCAGTACGTCGGCAGATTGTTCTTTACCGTTGATGCTGAATTTTCCGTCTTTGTACTCGATGGTCAGTTTACCGGCAGGTGCCAGTCCATCTTTTTTCAGTGCATCGATCAGTCCTTTAAAACCATCTTCGCTGGCGTTAACAGTAACTTCAGTAGCAGAAGAATCGTTGCCGATTACTTTCACTTCCATCTTCTGTTCGATCACCTGTTTGGGTTTGGCATCAGACTGGTGTAAATGCGCCAGGGTAGGAGCAATTACCAGTGATACGATGGACATCAGTTTGATCAGGATATTCATAGAAGGACCAGAAGTATCTTTAAAAGGATCACCCACGGTATCACCGGTTACCGATGCTTTGTGTGGTTCTGACTTTTTATAGTACATCTGTCCGTTGATCTCTACACCAGTTTCAAATGATTTCTTGGCATTATCCCATGCACCACCGGCATTGTTCTGGAACATACCCATCAGTACACCACTTACGGTAGCACCGGCCAGGAATCCACCCAATACTTCAGGTCCGAAAATGAACCCGATGATAATGGGAGAGAGGATGGCAATGGCACCGGGCAGCATCATTTTTTTCAGGGATGCTTCGGTAGAAATGGCCACACATTTATCATACTCCGGTTTGCCGGTTCCTTCCATGATACCGGGAATGGTATGGAACTGGCGGCGAACTTCTTCCACCATGGCCATGGCCGCTTCACCTACTGCGCGGATAGCGAGCGAGGAGAAGATGAAAGGGATCATACCGCCTACAAACAGACCCGCCAGTACATCTGCATGGTAAATATCAATACCATCGATACCCGCGATACCAACGAAAGCGGCAAACAAAGCCAGCGCCGTTAAGGCTGCAGAAGCAATGGCAAAACCTTTACCGGTAGCAGCCGTGGTATTACCCACCGCATCCAGCACATCTGTTTTTTCGCGCACTTCCTTGGGCAGTTCACTCATTTCGGCAATACCGCCTGCATTATCGGCAATCGGACCGAAGGCATCGATCGCCAGCTGCATAGCCGTGGTTGCCATCATACCGGCAGCAGCAATAGCCACACCGTATAAACCGGCACAATAATAAGAACCGTAAATACCGGCAGCCAGAACCAGTATCGGTAATAAGGTACTTTCCATACCTACTGCCAGACCACCAATGATATTGGTAGCATGACCGGTAGACGACTGGCGGATGATACTCATCACCGGGCGTTTACCCATGGCGGTATAATATTCAGTGATCATACTCATCAACGTACCTACGGCCAGACCTACCATGATGGCGCCGAATACTTTGTTGGGTGTAAAATCAAAACCTCTTAACAGCATGTGCTCCGGTAACAGGAAGCTAACGAGGAAATAAGAAGCGATCGCCGTTAAAACGATCGAACCCCAGTTACCCATATTCAAAGCATTCTGTACTTTTTGGGTACTGATGCCCGCACTATCAGAAATGCGTACAAACCAGGTTCCGATGATGGAGAAAATAATACCCATACCAGCGATCAGCATCGGTAACAGAATCGGTGATAAACCACCATATCCATCTACTAATACTACACCAGCAGCACCGGTTACTTCGCGACCGAGTACCATAGTGGCGAGTACGGTAGCTACATAACTACCAAACAGATCGGCACCCATACCGGCTACGTCGCCTACGTTATCGCCCACATTATCTGCAATGGTGGCAGGGTTACGCGGATCATCTTCCGGAATACCGGCTTCTACTTTACCTACCAGGTCGGCACCTACGTCGGCAGCTTTGGTATAAATACCGCCACCCACACGGGCAAACAAAGCAATACTTTCAGCACCCAGCGAAAAACCAGTCAGCACTTCAATGGTTCTTTTCATTTCTTCGCTATCTACCGCCGATTCGGGTGCAAAAATCATTTTCAGCACAATGAAGAGTCCGCCTAAGCCCAGTACGGCCAAACCGGCAACACCCATACCCATTACAGAACCACCGGTAAAAGAAACCTGTAAGGCTTTCCGCAAACTGGTTCTGGCAGCCTGTGCGGTACGCACATTGGCTTTGGTAGCGATCTTCATACCGATAAAACCGGCCAATGCACTAAAGAAAGCACCCAGGATAAAAGCAAGGGCAATGCTCCAGTGGCTGTTTGGGTCAGAATACCCCATGAATCCCAACAATAAAGCAACAATAATCACGAAATATCCGAGAATCTTGTATTCAGCTTTCAGAAAAGCCATCGCACCTTCGGCGATATAGTTACTGATCTGCTTCATGCGGTCTGTACCCGCATCCTGCTTCGATACCCAGTTAAACTTGATCAACGTGTAAAGGAGGCCTAACACTCCCATTGCCGGAACGGCATAAAACAAGATTTTGTCCATAAAGCGAATTAATCTGCTGGTTTTTTAAAGTCTGCAAAAATAGGTGGATTTGGGTAAAATACTTACCCTGCCTG
>SCVK01000446.1 GCA_004297075.1 Chitinophagaceae bacterium | reverse complement strand
CCTGGATGGTGCGGCGGATCTCCTCGTCGCGGCCGATCACCGGATCGAGCTTGCCCTCGCGGGCCGCGGCGGTCAGGTCGCGGGCGAATTTTTTCAGCGCGTCATAGCGGTCCTCGGCGCTCGCCGTGTCGGCGCTGCGGCCGCCGCGCAGCTCGTTGATCGCGCCGTTCAGCGCCTCGGCGCGGACGCCCGCCTCGGCCAGCGCCTTGCCGGCCGGGGTCGTGCCCGCCAGTACCAGCGCCAGCAGCATCCGTTCGACCGTCACATAGGAATCGCCCGCCTTCTGGGCGATCTGCTCGGCCTGATCGAGCAGGCGCGCCAGATCATTGTCGATGCCGGGGGTCTGCTGCGCGCCGCCGCCCGAGACCGCCGGAATCTTGGCGAGCGCCGCGTCGGTCGCGCGCAAGGCGATGCCGGCATCGCCGCCCGATGCCTTGATCAGGCCGGACGCCATGCCCTGTTCATCCTCGAGCAGCGCCTTCAGCAGATGTTCGGGCGCGATCCGCTGATGGCTCATCCGGATCGCAACGGTCTGCGCCGACTGGAGGAAACCCTTGGCGCGGTCGGTGAATTTTTCGAGGTTCATGCCTGATCCCTGTTCCTGATCCGCATCATATGGTGTGGTATTTCTGCAACACAAGATTTTGCCAAGAGAATCTGCCCATCCTGCTCCTGCGGCCACAACGATCAACCGTCTTCGCGGTTCGACCGGCGTATTGCACGGATATTGCACCCTTTGCGCCACAGGCTAGAGTGGTTCGCAATCTTCCCCCATCCGGAAAGTCCCCAATGCGCCGCAGCCTGTTCCGCCCCTTCGCCGCACTGCTGTTCGCGACAGCCCTGACCGCACCAGCGCCCACCGCCTTTCTCGCCGCCACGGAGCCGGCCTCTGTCGCCGCGCTCGTGAAAGCCGTGGACATTCCCTATGAGAGCTTCACGCTCGACAACGGCCTCAGGGTCATCGTCCATACCGACCGCAAGGCGCCGGTCGTGGCGGTGTCGGTGTGGTACCATATCGGCTCCAAGGACGAGCCGAAGGGGAAGACCGGCTTCGCCCATCTGTTCGAGCATCTGATGTTCAACGGGTCGGAGAATGCGAACGAGGATTTCTTCAAGCCGCTCGAAACGGTCGGTGCGACCGATCTGAACGGCACCACCTGGTTCGATCGCACCAATTATTTCGAGACGGTGCCGACCGGCGCGCTGGACATGGCGCTGTTCCTCGAATC
>SCVK01000050.1 GCA_004297075.1 Chitinophagaceae bacterium | reverse complement strand
CTGTACCATTGCCGGTTTGAACGAGATGGAACACCAGGGCTTTAGTTCTTCCCTCATCAAAGGCATCGTAACCAGTTATAAAAAAATCGTCAACGATATGTAAGTGGTATCGTATATATAAAAAGGCAAGCAGTTTCATGGCTGCTTGCCTTTTTTGTAAGTATGCTTTCTGTTATTTCATATGCTCTTTCAGAAAAGCCACTGCTTTGGCATGGGCATCTTCTGTGGCAGCTTTATTAAAGCTGGGATTGCTGGGGTTGGCAAAACCATGGTTGGCTTCATATTTGTAGGCAATGAGTTTTTTACCCACGGTCTGCATATCGCTCTCGAATTTGGTTACCACTTCAGGCGATGGACTGCGGTCCTGGTTGCCAAAAAAACCGATCACATCGCAATTCAGTGTTTTTAATTTTTCCAGGTTGTTTTCGGGTCTGCCATAATACATCACACAACCCGCCGCCTGTTTGCCGGCCAGTAAGGTGGTTTGTAAACTCCACATACCACCAAAACACCAGCCAATGGTGTAGATACTGGCATCTTTACCAGCGTGGGCCAATGCACCCTTTACAATATTTTCCAGGCGCTCGGTTTTGGCAGCCTGCATCAGCTTCATGGCGCTATCCGGGGTGGCAGCTACTTTGCCATCGTACATATCAATGGCCAGTACATTTACATTGTCCAGTTCTTTGCTTAATATGTCACTTTCGCGCTTGATATAATCGTTCAGTCCCCACCATTCCTGGATCACGAAGATCCATTTGTTGCTCTTGGTTTTACATTTGATCTCATATCCCATGGCGGTAGAGCCATCTGCCGCTGTAAATGATACGGTATTACCGGTTGGGTTCCGGAGTGTATAATAGTTAGGGGCTTCGTGCATACTGGCAAAAGCGAGGGTATTGGCTTCCTGGCGGAATTGCTCCCGTACATCGCCATTGTAGCAGCTTACGTAACAGCCCGGGGTAAGCATTTCGGGTTCAGAACTTTTGTATCGGTAACTCAGAAAGGCGGCAGCTACAAAAGCTGCCAGGGTCAGAACAAAGATTTTTCTCATATAGATGTTTTTTTGAATAAAGATGTACACCTGGAATTAACACTTTACTATAAAAATTTGTTGGCGGATGCCCAGCTATTTTTTTGAACAAATTATTTGCTGTAGGTTTGTATGACCTCCGAAATTTTTCTCGCACAGTTTATTTTCCAGGGTCAATATTCTTTGATTTCAGGTCGCAAAAGCAATAACTGCTTTTTGACGGCAATCTATTTTGTATAGCATAGGGCTAGTGATGAATGTTATACAAAAACGGGGTGGTGTTGCTATACTTTTTGAAAAAGACATTATTGTAATAAACACGTATTAATTAATTACCATATTATGGCCAAGTTTATATTTGTTACCGGGGGTGTAACCAGTAGTTTAGGAAAGGGGATCATTGCTGCTTCGCTGGCAAAACTGCTGCAGGCAAGGGGTTTACGGGTAACGATCCAGAAATTCGATCCGTATATCAACGTAGATCCCGGTACACTGAATCCCTATGAACATGGTGAATGTTATGTAACAGAAGATGGTGCAGAAACCGACCTTGACCTGGGGCACTACGAACGTTTCCTGAATATTTATACCACACAGGCCAATAATGTAACCACTGGCCGGATTTACCAGACGGTGATCAATAAAGAAAGAGCCGGTGATTTCCTGGGAAAAACCGTTCAGGTGGTTCCCCATATCACCGACGAGATCAAAAGACGCATGTTATTGCTGGGTGAGGATAATAAATATGATATCATTCTCACAGAGATCGGCGGAACGGTGGGGGATATTGAAAGTCTCCCTTTTATTGAAGCAGTTCGTCAATTACAGTGGGAACTGCCCGAAGAAGATGTGATGGTAGTACACCTGACCCTGATCCCTTACCTGAAAGCGGCCAAGGAACTCAAAACCAAACCTACCCAGCACAGTGTTAAAATGCTCAGCGAAACAGGGGTGCATCCGGATATCATTGTATGCCGTACCGAAGAGCCCCTGAATAATGATATCAAAAGAAAGATCGCACTGTTCTGTAATGTAAAACAGGAGGCAGTGATAGAAGCGATGGATGCTTCCACTATTTATGAAGTGCCTTTGCACATGCTTCGCGAGAAACTGGATCTGATCTGTCTGAAGAAACTGCAGATTACCGGTTACGGTGAACCGCAGCTGGATAAATGGAAGGGTTTTCTTGATAAACTGAAATATCCAAAAAGCAAAGTAACCGTAGGCCTGATCGGAAAATATATTGAACTGCAGGATGCGTACAAATCCATTCTCGAAAGTTTTGTACATGCCGGTGCGATGAACGAAGTGAAAGTACAGGTGGTGAATGTGCACAGTGAATTTATCACAGCGGAAAATGTTTCCGAAAAATTAGACGGCCTGGATGGACTGCTGGTAGCACCCGGTTTTGGCCATCGCGGTATTGAAGGAAAAATTGTAGCGGTTCAATATGCCCGCGAGAAAGGATTGCCTTTCTTCGGGATCTGTCTGGGTATGCAGATGGCAGTGATTGAATATGCCAGAAATGTACTGGGGTTGAAAGATGCCCACTCAACAGAAATGGATACAACTACTAGGCATGCGGTGATTAATATGATGGAAGAGCAGAAGAAGATCCGGATGATGGGTGGTACCATGCGTCTGGGTTCTTATCCCTGCGAGATCAAAGCCGGTAGCCTGGCAGAAAAAATATATGGTGAAACCATGATCACAGAACGCCACCGTCACCGCTATGAATTCAATGATGAATACCTGGCCCAGTTTGAAAAAAATGGAATGATGGCCAGTGGCCGAAATCCAGAATCCGGACTGGTAGAAATCGTAGAGATCCCTACCCATCCCTTCTTTATCGGTGTACAGTTTCACCCCGAACTGAAAAGTACGGTGGAGAGGCCGGCTCCTTTATTTGTAAGTTTTATTGATGCTGCCAAAACGTATAACGAGAAAAAGAGTTCTTTCAAAACCACTTCTTTACAGGATGCATTAATCTGAGTATAAAAGAATAATTACAAAGCCCCGGTAATGATCCATTGCCGGGGCTTTTATATTGATTGATCCCGCTATTCAACGGATGCAGGATTGTGCATACAACTATAAACTGAATTAAGTATTTTCAGGGTTCTAAAACAATAACTATGAGAAGGAGTTGGTTCATTTCTGCCTGCTTGCTGCTGTCTGTACTGTTTGTATCCGAACTGCGTTCGCAGGGTATTCGCTGGACACGCGAAGGCAATGCTTTTTTTTCGATAGAAAGGGGAGAGATCATCAAAAACGATCTGCCCTCTCTCGCCAAAACAGTGTTGGTATCCAAATCGCAACTGAAGCCAAAAAATGATACAGGATCACTGGCCATCCGTGATTTCAGCTTTTCTGCAGATGACCAGAAAGTATTGATCTTTACCAATACCAAAAGGGTTTGGCGCGAAGAAAGCCGTGGCGATTACTGGGTGCTGAACATCGCTGACAAAAGCCTGAAACAATTGGGCAAAGGAAAACCGGCCTCTTCGCTGATGTTTGCCAAGTTTTCACCAGATGGGAAAAAAGTGGCGTATGTAAGTGAATTCAATATTTACCTCGAAGATCTGCTTACTGGCAAAATCACCCCCCTTACCACCGGTGGTAACCGAAGTATCATCAACGGCACTTTCGACTGGGCCTATGAAGAAGAATTTGGCTGCAGGGATGGTTTCCGCTGGAGCCCCGACAGCAAAAAAATCGCGTATTGGCAGATCAATGCTTCCAAAGTAAAGAATTACCTGATGGTGAATACCACCGATTCCATTTATCCCTTTCCTGTTCCGCTGGAATATCCCGTTGCTGGGGAAGCTCCATCGCCCTACAAAATCGGGGTAGTGGATATTCTTACTGCCAAAACCAACTGGATGCAGATCCCTACGGATCCTGTGCTGCAGTCCTATGTTCCACGCATGGAATGGGCCGCCAACAGCACACAACTCATCATGCAGCACCTGAACCGTAAGCAGAATACCAGTCATATCCTCCTGAGCGATGTAGCAACCGGTAAATCCACTTCTATCTACCAGGAAACCGATGTGGCATGGATTGATGCGGTTGCTTCACTCTCGGATAAATTCTGGCTGAATGGGGGCAAGGAATTTTTATGGACAAGTGAGAAAGACGGCTGGCGCCATTTATACAGGATCAGCAGGGACGGGAAAACAGAAACCCTGCTCACCAAAGGAAATTACGATATCATGGGTGTAACGGCCGTAGATGAAACAGGTGGATATGTATACTTTAATGCAACCCCTGATAATGCCACTCAGCGTTACCTGTACCGCACCAAACTGGATGGCAGTTCACCCGCAGAGCGTGTATCGCCGATGAACCAGAATGGGACACATACGTATAATATGTCGCCAGGCGCTAAATTTGCGCAACACTCTTTCTCAAACTATTACACGCCACCTTCCCGCGAATGGATCAGCTTGCCTGATCACAAAACCTTCAATGGTGACAATGTGAATATGGCTGTGGCGAAAGCAGACAGGTCAAAATCAACTGTTGAATTCTTTAAGGTAAAAACAGTGGATGGTGTTGAAATGGATGGCTGGATGGCCAAACCGGAGAATTTTGATCCTAATAAAAAATATCCGGTTGTGTTTTACGTGTACACCGAGCCTGCCGGACAAAATGCCAAAGACCAGTGGGGAGCCGGTATAAACCGGATGTATACCGGTAATATGGCCAAAGAGGGATATATCTACATCACCATGGATAATCGCGGTACACCGGCACCCAAGGGGAGAGAATGGCGCAAATCCATCTACCGGAAAATAGGCCAGATCAATCTCCGCGACCAGGCCATGGCCACCAAAGAAATTATGAAATGGTCATTTGTTGATACATCCAGAATTGCTGTTTGGGGTTGGAGTGGTGGTGGTTCTGCCACCCTGGGCTTACTGTTCAATTATCCCGAGATCTATAAAACCGGCATTGCCATTGCCGCAGTGGCCAACCAGCTTACGTATGACAATATTTACCAGGAAAGGTATATGGGGCTGCCCCAGGAAAACCGCGAAGATTTTGTGAACGGATCTCCCATCACCCATGCCAAAAACCTGCGGGGTAATCTCCTGTACGTCCATGGCACCGGCGATGATAATGTGCATTACAATAACGCGGAACAACTGATCAATGAACTTGTTGCTAACGGCAAACAGTTTCAATTGATGAGTTATCCCAACCGCACCCACGGCATCTTCGAAGGAAAAGGCACATCGGCACATCTGAACCAGTTGTACACGAATTACCTGAGAACCTATTGTCCGCCGGGGGCGAGGTAGGGAAATTGAACAGACGAACAGATGAACAAGGAACAGATGAACAGATGATTTTTTTCCGTTCGTCTGTTCCTTGTTCGTCCGTTCGATATTCGTTTGTTCATTAGTTCTCCTGTTTCGTCAGCATCTCCCGCTTCACGTCTTCCCACAAGCCATCAAAGCTTTTGTTTTCTCCTTCCTTCCAGGCCTTGAGCTGCATGGCCATTTTCTGTTGTCGTTCCTGTTCCGATTGATTGAAAAATGCTTTGATAAATTGGCTGTCCTGTTCAAATGCGGTCTGGTTGTATAGTTCTTTCAGGGCCAGTTCGCGGGTATGGTTGTTTTCGGTAAGTTGCTTTTCCAGTTCTTCGCGTAAACGAAGTTTGGTATCATAACTGCCTTCGGGTAACAATGTTTTGGAGATAACGGGCATCAGTTCGATCAGTAATAAGATGGCTACTAATAAATAGTACCTGAAGGCCACCGATGTATTGTTCTGTACCAGGTGATTCAGCGCTTCGATCCGGGTGATAAAGCCATCATTCAGTAGTAAAGCAAATGAAGCCTGTTCTTTTTCTATCGATGTATTGATCAGCGCCAGCAAACTATCGTTACTCCTGATCTGGGGGCGTAACTCTTGCGCTAGTACCCGGTAGTCGGCATCCAGTTTTTCATATTCCCTTTGTTTGGCCTGGGCAATATCTTTCAGGCCGATCTTTTTACTGCCTCCTGTACCATCTGTTTCCCGGATAAATGCCTCGCGCGCGGCACTTACTTCTGCATAGCGGCTGTTCAATGCCTGTTGCAGGGAATTGTTTTTTTGCTGCAGGAGGGTTCTTTCTGCCATGTATACCGAGTCCTGCCTGCTCTGTTTGTCTTTTTTGCGTTGCTCATTATCCAATGAGATCTGTACATGGATCTCCTTATCGAACAGGTACAGCAAAGCCGGTTGTGCCATAAATAAACCGATCACCACGGCCAGCACAGATCTGAAAGCCAATGGTAAAAACCGTTGTTTGTTGGACCGGCTGATGCCCTTGATCAAAGCCCGGTCGATGGTAAGGATCATGGCGCCCATGAATAACCCGAGCAAAACAGCTATTGCCCAGTTACCTACTACCGTGCTGAAAAAATAGGTCCAGGCAAGGGTGGCAAAGGCCCAGGTGCCCAGAACGGTCATTCCCACAATGGCATACCGGTTCCGGTCAACCACACAATCGGTCAGTATTTCAGGCTCAGCGGTAGAGAGCCACCAGAGAAAACGGGTAAAACGGGTAGGTGTATACCCCTCCCTTTGGGATATGGGCACGGAATTTTCGGGCATAAAAAGGCTTTAGAAATGAATGGCTGGTAGAAGTCGGGTATATCCCTGTAGTTGAAGTGCCCTAAAGAAACGATGAAAAAGCCGCATTTTCAACCCATTAGGGTGTTTTAGGTCTATTTTAACGGGTTGTGAACTTGGTATACCCAATCTTCGTTCCAAATACTACCTTTGCCGCTC
>SCVK01000465.1 GCA_004297075.1 Chitinophagaceae bacterium | reverse complement strand
CCGGCATTGTGGTGCCGCAGTTGGCCGGCTACACCGATCGGGTGCAGGCGCACGTGGCCGCATCGACCGACTGGGAGAAGTTGGTCGACATGATCGCCGGGGGTCCGCCGCTGTACTCGCCATTCAAACTGCTCGACCCATTCGTCAACGTCGCCGAGATGTTCATTCACAACGAGGACGTCCGCCGGGCCCAGCCGACCTGGGAGCCGCGTGAGCTCGACGAGCGCCTGGTGTCGGCGCTGGCGGGACAGGTGGCGACCATGGCGCGGATGGGGATGAGGAATTCGCCGGCGCGAATCATCCTCGTGACTCCCGAGGGCCGCCGCCTCGCCGCTGTCGGCCGCGGCGCCGAGGTGACGGTCACCGGCGCGCCCGGTGAGCTACTGCTGTTCGCTGCGGGCCGTGGACCCGCGCAGGTGACCTTTGCCGGACCTGACGAGGCCGTGGCCGCGGTCCGGGGCTCACACCGCGGATTCTGACTGTCGGCGTACCGCTAGAAAGCACAACGCAGCTCGATCCCGAAGGATCGAGCTGCGTTGTTGCCGACTTCTGGGATCAGAAGTTGTTGCAGGTGCTGGCGACGTTCAGCACCAGGTCGGTGTACTGAGCGGCACCCGGGGTGTTGTACGCCCGCGTGATCAGCGCCTTACGCTGCTGCGGACCGGAGGCGATCAGCTGGTGCAGGTAGCCGACGCCGATCGGGTTGGCCTGCAGCTCGGCGGCGGCACCCGGGTCGAGGGCGTTCAGAGCGGCGATCACCTGCGGGTAGGTGCAGGTCGAGTACATGATCGGGGTGGGGTCCGGCTGAGCGTAGGCAACAGCGCCGCTGGCCATGACCGCAACCAGTGCAGAGCCCGCGCCGACCATCATCCGAGTGGTGAAAGACATTGTGTATTCCCCTCCCGCACCAGCTAAGCGATGCGACCAAAGTGATTGATGACTACGTTAGCAGGTCTATCGACCTTGGGTGGCTGAGCGTTAC
>SCVK01000443.1 GCA_004297075.1 Chitinophagaceae bacterium | reverse complement strand
TCCTCGTCCACCTCGAGCTCGATCACATGATCGAGGCTGCGGCCACGGCTCGCCAATATCTCGTCGAGCGAGTGGGCCTGCGCCTCGGTACGCGGGTAGCCATCGAAGATCGCGCCCTCGCCGGGCGCCATGCTGTCGAGCTTCTCGCCGATCAGGCCCGAGACGATCTCGTCCGAGACCAGCTCCCCGGCGTCCATCACGGCCTTTGCCTTCAGACCGATCGGCGTTCCGGCCTTCACGGCGGCGCGCAACATGTCTCCGGTCGAGAGCTGCACCATGCCGCGATCAGCCACGAGCTTGGAAGCCTGGGTTCCCTTGCCGGCGCCCGGCGGTCCGAGCAGGATGATGTTCAACGCCGATTTCCCCCCTTGAGTTTGGCTTTCTTGATGAGGTCGCCATATTGATGTGCCAGAAGATGGCTCTGGATCTGCGTCACCGTATCGATCGTCACATTGACGACGATCAGCAGGCTGGTCCCGCCCAGCGCAATGCCCAGGCCATATTTCGAGGTGACATATTCCGGCACCAGGCAGATGAAGGTCAGGTAGGCCGCGCCGATCACGGTGATGCGGGTCAGCACATAATCCAGATAGTCGGCAGTGTTCTTGCCAGGGCGGATGCCCGGAATGAAGCCGCCATAGCGCTTCAGATTGTCCGCCGTTTCCTCCGGATTGAAGACGACCGCCGTGTAGAAGAAGCAGAAGAAGATGATGCCCGCGGCATAGAGCGCCATGTAGAGCGGCGTACCGTGGTGGAGATACTGGTTCATCCCGATGATGATATCGCCCCACAGGCTTTCACCCTGCGTGCGCTGCCCGGCGAACTGGCTGACCGTCAGCGGCATCAGCAGCAGCGAGGACGCGAAGATCGGCGGGATGACGTTGGCGGTGTTGATCTTGAGCGGCAAATGGCTCTTGTCGGCCTGCATCATGCCACGCTGGGTCTGGCGCTTGGGATACTGGATCAGCACGCGGCGTTGCGCACGCTCCATGAAGACGATGCCGGCGACCAGCGCGACGACGCCGATCACCGCCGCAATGATGAACATCGCCGAAAGCGATCCGGTCCGCCCGCCTTCGAACAGGTTGGCCAGCGCGGTGGGAAGCTGCGAAACGATGCCGGCCATGATGATCAGCGAGACGCCGTTGCCGATCCCGCGGCTGGTGATCTGCTCGCCCAACCACATCAGGAACATCGTGCCGCCGATCAGCGAGATCACGGTGGTGGCGCGGAAGAGATAGGGATCGATGACCACCGCC
>SCVK01000049.1 GCA_004297075.1 Chitinophagaceae bacterium | reverse complement strand
TACACCATAATGTATACACAACAACGACAGGTTCTGCCTGTCGTTTGTTTTTAGAGATAACCTGTTCCGTATCTTTGCATTCATTATCAAACGGTTTGCCATGCAGTTCGGAATTATTGGAAGCGGAAGTTGGGCCACAGCACTGGCTAAGATTCTGACAGATAACGGGAATACGATTCATTGGTGGGTACGCAATGCAGAAAGTATTGCCTACCTCGAAAAAAGAAGACATAATCCACATTACCTGCATGGCGCCTATTTTGATCCCCAACAGCTGACACTCAGCAACGATATTCAACAGGTGGTTAGCCGTTCAGAAGTGCTCGTGATAGCTGTGCCTTCGGCATTTGTAGAATCAGCCCTGGAACAGATTCCGGCCGCTTTACTGAAAGGGAAAAAAATCATCTCGGCCGTTAAAGGGATCCTTCCATCCGAAAATCAGTTACTCAATTATTACCTTGCCAAACACGCCGGCTTTCCGCTGGAAAATTATTTTACCGTGCTGGGCCCCTGCCATGCAGAAGAAGTGGCAGCGGAAAAATTATCCTACCTCACTTTCTCAGGAACCGATGAGGGCACAACAAAAAAAATCGCTTCTTATTTTGCTACTGAATACCTGAATACCGTTGTAAATACGGATGTACTGGGCGTACAATATGCCGCTGTACTGAAAAATATTTATGCGTTGGGTGCCGGCATTGCGCATGGACTGGAATACGGAGATAACTTTCTCAGTGTATATATTGCCAATAGTGCCAATGAAATGGTGGGTTTCCTGAAAAAATGCACAGAGAACGCGAACGGTACAACCGATACACATAATTATTCGGCGTCCGTTTATCTTGGCGATCTGCTGGTAACCTGTTACTCGCTCTACAGCCGTAACCGCACTTTCGGAAACATGATCGGCAAAGGCTATTCTGTTAAAGCCGCACAGCTGGAGCTGAATATGGTGGCTGAAGGGTACAATGCCAGTAAATGCATTCACCTGATGAACAATACCGTACAGGCTTCCATGCCCATTGCTTCGGCTATCTATGAAATTCTATGGGAACAGCTTCCTGCGGCAGAAGGATTTAAGAAAATTGAAACATTTCTGGTGTAGAATTGTCGTAACTTTAGGTATGCCATTCTCTTTCACCATACTGAGCCCTGGAACCCTGCTGATACTGGTAATTGGTATCCTGGTGATCAACCTTGGTAAAAAGCTATTCGGGCACGCCGATAACAGGTAGTACTATTGAAACAGATCTGCGGCAATACCGTCGGCAAAAAATTTACCTGCTTCTTCCAACTGTAATGCACCCCCCTTAAAACGTATCGTACCCTGTGCCAGATATTTTGCTGCGGCTTTTTGCAGGGCAATTGTCTTTTCTTCCCCCCATACCGCTGTTACTTTTTCAAGTGATATACCTTCTATGGTTCGTAAGCCCGTCATGATATATTCATTCAGTTGCTGCGTCTCCGTCAGGATCTCTTCTTCATACGGGATCTCTCCTTTGTCAATGGCCGCGAGGTATAAACTGTTGTTGGCGATATTCCATTGCCGGCTAACACCATTGAACGAATGAGCGGAGGGGCCGAGACCGAGATAAGTTTTTCCCTGCCAGTAACTGCTGTTATGCCTGCTTCTAAAACCCGGTTGGGCAAAATTGGAGATCTCATACTGTTCCATCCCCGCCAGTGCTGTTTTTTCTGTGAGCAGGGCAAACTGCCTGGCCTGTTGTTCCGGATCTACATCCTGCATGGTCTGTTTACGGATCATCTCCGCCAGTGCCGTTTTGGGCTCAACGGTTAATGCATAACAGGAGAGATGCGGGATCTGCAGGGCCAGGGCCGTTTCGATATTTTTTTTCCATGCCTCATCAGTGAGGCCGGGTGTTCCATAAATCAGGTCGATAGTGATATTCGAAAACCCCGCTTCTTTTGCCTGTTGAATACAACGGAGAGATTGCGCTGCTGTATGGGCCCGGTTCATCCATTGCAGGTCCTGTTCCTCAAACGACTGGATGCCGATACTCAACCGGTTGATACCGGCCGCACGCCAGGCAGCAAGTTTTTCAGGACTAATATCATCCGGATTGGTTTCGAGCGTGATCTCTGCCTGCGGGCTGATGGAATAATACGTCTGCAGCAGTTGCAGGAGCCGTTGTATATCCTCTATCTCCAGTAGAGAGGGTGTGCCGCCGCCCCAATAAATAGTTTCTACCGTTTCGTTCAGGTATGGAATACGCAGCAAAGCTTCTTTGCCAATGGCCTGTAACATATCAGGTATCCGGTGATGCGTGGTGGAAAAATGAAAATTACAGTAATGACAGGCTTTTCTGCAAAAAGGGATATGTAGATAAATGCCTGCCATACAGGGAGAAAAGTGTTTGCTGCAAACATACTCCATTCTGTTGGCTCAATTCTGTTATGCCTTTCACGGCAAACATCAAACCAAATCAATATTTTTGCGACATGTGTGGTTTGAAGCGATTTCTCTTCCTGCTGTTATTGGTGAATAGCTGTGTGTGTGGTTTTACCCAGACAGATAGCAGTAACCGTGCTGAAACCAGCCGCAATCGCCAGCTTAGCCCGGCACCGCAGAAGATCCTGCAGCGTGTTTCTGTGGCAAAAGATTCTTTTGCTAATGTGGCTGTAGATTCTTTGCAGAGAGCCGATTCATTACAACTGGCACAAGCCCGCCGCGATAGTCTGCTGGCTGATTCCATTCGCAGAGCATCTCTGCCCAGGCTGAATGTAGTATTCAAAGACACATCTACCTACCGTAAGTACCAGACCCATCCGTACCTGCCGCTGCATAGTCCGGCATTGTACATGCTGATCAACTATCACCAGCCCCAAACCAAAGACGAACTTTTTTATTTAATGGCCGGTGTTATTTTTATCATGGCTTTTATCCGGCTCACTTTCTCCAAATATTTCCGGAACCTGTTCCTGTTGTTCTTCCAGACTTCGATCCGGCAGAAACAGACCCGCGACCAGCTCCTGCAGGATAACCTGGCATCGCTGCTCATGAATTTTCTTTTTGTCATCAGCGGCGGACTGTATATTACTTTACTGGTTCGCTATAAAAACTGGACCGATATTTCTTTCTGGTGGCTGGCGGCCGGGGCGGCTGCGGTATTATTGCTGTTGTATCTTGGCAAATACCTGTTTCTGCTTTTTACCGGATGGGTCTTTAATACCAAAGAAGCTGCTGGTTCTTATGTATTTGTCGTATTTCTCGTAAACAAAGTGCTGGGGGTATTATTGATTCCTTTTCTGCTGATCCTTGCTTTTGCCGATCCGGTTCTTGTAAACATTGGTATTACCCTTTCGGCAGGTATGATCTGTTTATTGCTGGGGTACCGTTACTGGGTTTCCTTCCTGGCTATCCGGAATAAATTGAAAGTAAATGCCTTACATTTTTTACTGTACCTTTGCGCCGTCGAATTACTTCCGCTGGCATTGATATGTAAGGTATTGATGAATTATTTTAACGGAAGTCTTTAA
>SCVK01000048.1 GCA_004297075.1 Chitinophagaceae bacterium | reverse complement strand
CCTTCGCCGGCCGCTTTTTGTAAAGAGGGCAGGGTTTGGGCCACCAGCTGGGGATCGTTATAGGTAACCAGTGTTTTGGTATCAATACTCACTTCCGCCGTAGCACCATACGCTTCGGCAATGCTCTTTGCCATTTTGCGGATGCGCTCGTGAACCTCTTTCTGCATTTTACTGTCCAGTGTGCGGATGGTTCCTTCCATGATGGCTTCTTCCGGAATAATATTGGGACGCACACCGGCATGTATTTTACCTACGGTCAGAATTACGGGTGCTTTGGGCAGTTCAGACTGCCGGCTGACGATGGTCTGCAAATTCTGCACAATCGCCGAACTTACCACAATCGGATCAATGCCCAGCCAGGGATTGGCGCCATGCGTTTGCCGGCCTTTTATTTTGATGGTGAACCAGTCTGAAGAAGCCATGAAAGCTTCCGGTTTGTAATAGATCTTACCGAGATCCAGGCCGGCCTCAATATGCATACCAAATACGGCATCTACTTTCGGATTATCGAGTGCCCCTTCCTTAATCATTAAAGGTGCACCACCTTCTTCCGTACCAGGAGGACCTTCTTCGGCCGGCTGAAACAGGAAGACAACTGTACCCGGGATATCTTTTTTCATCTTCGACAGGATCTCTGCAGCACCTAATAACATGGCAATGTGCGAGTCGTGTCCGCAGGCATGCATCACACCTACTTGTTGTCCGTTATATTCTGCGGTGGCATTGGATTTAAAAAGGAGGGGATTTCTTTCTGTTACAGGCAGTCCATCTGTATCGGCACGTAGTGCCACTACCGGCCCGGGTTTACCGCCTTTTAACACACCTACCACACCTGTACGGGCCGCTATCCGTGTTTCGATACCGAGTTGTTTCAGGGTAGCTTCGATCTTTTTGGCGGTATTGAATTCTCTGTTCGAGAGTTCCGGGAACTGGTGAAAATACCTGCGCCATTCTACAACTTTGGGTGATTGCTCTTTTACCAGTTGTTCGTAATTGGCCGGCAGGTTCTGTGCCGATGCTGCCACCGTGAAGAGCAAACAAAATGGGATCAATTTTTTCATGTTTCTTAGTTGGTATAAATAAAACGAAAATTATTTTTTGGTAAACACATAGGAATCAAACTCTACAAAATCACTGGCTTTGATATCCACAGAAATTACTTTGTTGTTTTCGATCCTGAATTTTGCAGGGAACACACCAAAGGCAGGATTGCTGTATACCAACATCCATTCACCCTTATCCATATAACGCATAAAGGCAGTTAAATTATTATGACTGTTGAATTTGATCTGTAACTCATCGCCCATTGATGTAATGTTGATGCTTCCATATACCTCATTCACATAACTGCCTGTATACGCAGCAATAGCCTGTTCCGGTGCAGTTCCTTTTACCCGTGCCTGCATAGCTGCCAGATTTTTTACGGCTTCTGCCGTTTCTTTGATATGACCCGGCAGCTGCTGCAAACTCCTATTCACATACGGCACACCCAGATAGGCATCCAGGATCTGGTAGCGTAGTGCCTCAAAAAAATTCTGGTTATCGTTATTGGTAAGAATCGTGATGCCCAGGTTCTCTTCTGGCACAAAACAGGTATTGGTTACAAAACCAAAAGCACCGCCTGTGTGCCAGAATACCTGTTTGCCGTTATAATCGGTCATAAATACGCCGAGGCCATAACCGGTATAATGGGTGGGGAAGGAGCCGCTTTTGCGACTGGAGATAACCGTTGCCATATCCCTGGTGGCCCTGATCACGGGCCAGGGCAGGATGCGTTTGCCTTCATATCTGCCGCTATCCAGTTGCAGCTGTAACCAGCGTGCCATGTCTTTTACATTACTGACCATACTGCCGGCCGGCCCCAGGTTATCTACCTGGTCGTAGGGCAGTTCATGCAGGTCTCCCGTAAATGAGGTGGAATAAGGTTTAGAAACATTGGACCGTTGCGGCATGCCGGAAGTGAGCATATGGGTATTCTTCATACCCAGTGGCAATACGATACTGTCGTACACATACACTTCCCAGGGTTTGCCGCTTACTTTGGGGATGATCTCTCCCGCAGTAAGAAAACAACTGTTACAATACCCAAAATCCTGGCGGAACAAACCGGTAGGTTTAAGTAACCGCATCCGGTCAATGATCTGGCTACGGCTCAGATTGCCATCCCAGAAAGTAAAATCACCCTGGAAGGTTTTGGTGCCGATATGGTGACTCAACATGTCTTTGATAGTAACCTGCGCCGTTGCATGCTTGTCATACAATTGAAAATCCGGGAAATACCGGGTGATCTTGTCGTTAAGCGTGAGTTTTTTGTTGTAGGCCAGTTGAGAAAGGGCCGTACCGGTAAACAGTTTGCTGTTACTCGCAACCATGAATAAAGTGTTCTCATCCACTTTTTCATGGGTTTGTATATTCCTTTCGCCAAACCCTTTCATCAACACTACTTTCCCGTCTTTTACGATGGCAATGGCCAAGCCGGGGATCTGCCAGTCTTTCATCCCCTTTTCAATATAATCGGTAAGGCTATCGCTCACAAACCGGTTACTTTGTGAATGTCCCGTGGTGGTTATCAGTATTGCCAGACAGAAAACAGAAAAAAACAGCTTCATACGCAGTAGTTTGAATAGGGAAGGTACTAATTTGGTGATATTGATTTACAGCCGGTATGTATATATTTATATTCTGTTTTGAACTGCTTTTTGGCTGATATGTAATTTATGTAAGTAATAGGCAGCATACTGTAAGTATTACTGCTCTTTTCCCTTGACCTTTATGTTGTGGGTACGTTAAATTACCCGGTTTTAACCCTATCAAAAAAACATTTATGAGAAAAATTACCGTACTGCTGCTGTCACTCGGATTGTTCGGCACTTTGTCGCTGAAAGCTTCCATTACAGAACCTGTTATTAAAAGCAAGGCCGACTCTTCCGTGATCAGGGAAATGATGCTGGATGATGTGGTTGCCACCGATGCGCTGCGTGAATTCAGGAGTTTATCAAGGATAGAGAAGAAAATGCGAATGGCCGAAGTGAAAAAAGTACTCAAAGAATACAAAGCCGCCAAAAAAGCCGGTACAGCCGCAGCCGAACCCAGTACCAGTACCATCTTACTGGTCATTCTGGCCATCCTGTTACCACCACTGGCCGTTTACCTGCATGAAGGAACGATTAATGGTAAATTCTGGCTCAGTCTGTTATTAACCTTGCTGTTCTGGTTACCGGGTGTGATCTATGCCTTGTTCGTAGTATTAACCTAAGTAATTAAAAATTAGCAATTAGAAATTAATAATTGGAATGTATCCTTGACTTAATTTTTAATTGCTAATTTTTAATTGTTAATTATTATTATCCTTTGTATTCTCCGAATACTTTCCGCAAGGTATCTGCGATCTCGCCCAAAGTGCAGTAATTCTCTACGGCTTCGATCACCGGGGGCATCAGGTTGGTACCTTCTTTGGCGGCGAGGGCAATTTTCTCCAGGCAGTTTTCTGCCTTTTCTGCGGAGCGTTTGGCCCGCAATTGCTGTAATTTTTCCGATTGAAGGGTTCTGATACTGTCGTCTATCTTAAAGCCTGGTATCGGGCTTTCTTTTTCGATGGTGAATTTGTTTACGCCAACAATGATCTTTTCTCCGCTTTCAATGGCCCGCTGGTATTCATAGGCGCTGCGTGCAATTTCATCCTGCATAAAACCGGATTCAATGGCACTTACACTACCCCCCATGGCATCGATCCTGTTTACCAGCTCCCGGGCTTTCTGCTCCACTTCATTCGTCAGTGATTCAATGAAATAACTTCCTGCAAGCGGATCAACCGTATCAGGGGCACCGCTTTCAAAAGCAACCACCTGCTGGGTACGTAAAGCGATCCGGGCAGCTTCTTCGGTTGGCAGACTGAGTGCTTCATCGTATCCGTTGGTATGCAGACTCTGTGTACCACCCAATACAGCCGCCAGGGTTTGTATGGTAACGCGGGAAATATTGTTCAGTGGTTGTTGTGCGGTTAATGTGGCACCCCCTGTTTGTGTATGAAAGCGCAGCATCATGGCTTTCTCATCGGTAGCGCCCAGTTCTTTCATCATGGTGGCCCACATACGCCTGGCAGCACGGAACTTGGCCACTTCTTCAAAGAGGTTATTATGCGCATTAAAGAAGAAGGAGAGGCGTTTGCCAAAAACATTAATATCTAATCCTTTCGCCAAAGCGGCCTGCACATAAGCTTTGCCATTACTCAGCGTAAAAGCGATTTCCTGTACCGCCGTACTGCCTGCTTCGCGGATATGGTAACCGGAGATGGAAATGGTATTCCATTTGGGTAATTCTTTGCTGCACCACTCAAAAATATCCGTGATGATACGCATCGATGGTTTGGGTGGATAGATATACGTTCCTCTGGCTGCATATTCCTTTAAAATATCGTTCTGGATGGTGCCATTGATCTTCAAAAGATCGGCCCCTTGTTTTTTGGCAAGGGCCACATAAAAAGCAAGCAGGATAAAACCCGTGGCATTAATGGTCATGGAAGTGCTTACGTCTTCCAGTTTAATGTCTTTGAACAGCAACTCCATGTCTTCCAGACTATCAATGGCTACACCTACTTTACCCACTTCCCCCTCTGCCAGTGCATGGTCGCTATCGTACCCGATCTGTGTGGGCAGGTCAAAAGCCACACTCAACCCCATTACGCCCTGCGATAACAGATAGTGATACCGTTTATTACTTTCTTCCGCTGTGGAAAAACCGGCATACTGGCGCATCGTCCATAGTTTGCCCCGATACATATCGGGCTGTACACCCCTTGTATAGGGAAACTGCCCCGGCTGTTCTGGTGACGCAGCTTCTGTTTGTGGCTGGGGATAATATACTTTCCTGATTTCTATCCCGCTATCGGTAAATACTTTTTTTTCAATCATCCGGCAATCGTTAAATTAAGCAACCTGAAAAAACTATAACCTGGCAAACCAGTAAACTAATAAACCAATAAACCAACTCCCTACAATAACTTCTTCGCTTCAAAACTCAAAGCCTCGCTCACCAGTTCATGCATATTCGCTTTATCGTCGTGCATCAGGTACTCCAGTAAAGCCCGGTTCAGCGCCAATCCAGAAGCGGCAGGAGGTAACAAAGCGGCTACCTGGTTAATGATGAGCAGGTTTTTTTCTTTCAGGCTTCTTACCGCGTTCCAGGTTTCGGGTGTTACATAGATCTGCTGGGTAATATTATAATCGAATTCATCCCTGATGGAACGGGTGAGTACCAGCTGCATATCGCGGGCAGATAAACCCTCATAACTGATCCGGCTCACCAGCTGGGGAATCGCGATCCTGTCTACCAGCAGCGTAAGCCTTTCATAGGCCTGTAATTGAAGTGCCACGGAACCGGTATCTTTTGGGGGGAGTTTTTCCGCCGTAAGCGTATCAGCCGGCTTGGGCCTGAGAAAATAGAAATAAGCAAAACAACCTACTGCTACCACACCAGCCAATACCAGGTACTTAGAATCCATGCTACCGATTTTTCACAAAAATAAGGTAAACAGCGGGAGAGCCGCTTTGTTTTCAGGACTATCCAACCCGTGGGAATTTTCCGCTATCGAAAACCGGCGCTGTGGGCACACCTGCATTTATCCGTAACTTTGCTGTACAAATGAAGCCCATGGAAACAATGACTCAATTAACCCCGGTAAGCCTAACGGCCAGTGCCATAACCGAACTCAAGCGTTTAATGAATGAGGATGGATTTGATACTACCCAACGGCTCCGTGTTGGCGTAAAGGGAGGCGGTTGCAGCGGTATGACCTATGTGCTGGGTTTTGACAAACCTGAACCCGAAGACCAGACATTTGAGATCGAGGGAATTTCCTGCGTGATGAATAAAAGCCATGGATTGTACCTCTACGGCATGGAAATAGACTGGCAGGGTGGATTAAACAGCCGTGGTTTTACCTTCAGTAACCCCAATGCCAGCAAAACCTGCGGCTGTGGTACCAGTTTCGCTGTATAATATAATTGCTGGTAATTTACCTATAAGCACTTTTTGAAAGCCCCGCTAAGCGGGGCTTTTGTTATAGAGGATCGTGCAACCATACAAACACTTGATAGCGTTGCGTAAAAGCACCTCAAACAAAAAGCCCGCAATTGTGATTGCGGGCTTTTCTATCAGAGAGAAAAATTACTTCTTGTTTTCTACCGAAGACTTTCTTCCCAGCGGACGGTGTTTGGCAAAATCTACCAGTACAGGGGCCGCTACAAAAATGGAAGAGTAGGTACCTGTAACCACACCAATCAGCATCGCGAAAGCGAAACCGCGGGTTACTTCTCCACCAAAGATGAAGAGGATCAGGATGGTCAGGAATACGGTTAAGGAGGTCATGATGGTACGACTCAGTGTTTCATTGATCGCACGGTTAATCACGGCTGCATTATCCGAACCTTTCATCAGGCTGCTGTCTTCCCGGATCCTGTCGTATACGATCACCGTATCGTTCATCGAGAAACCGATCACCGTCAGTATCGCCGCAATAAAATGCTGGTCAATCTCTAATGGGAAAGGAACAATGGTACGTGCATAACTGAATACAATCAGGGTTACAAATACGTCGTGTAACAGCGAGAAAATCGTTCCCAGTGAATATCGCCAGTCGCGGAAACGGATAAAAATGTACAGACAGATCACGATAATACCGAAGATCACCGCTTTGGTAGCACCTTTCTTCAGATCGTCAGAGATCGTAGGTAATACGGTCTGTGAACTCTGTTT
>SCVK01000464.1 GCA_004297075.1 Chitinophagaceae bacterium | reverse complement strand
CTGGGGCATGGCCTTGGCCACGCTGGTCAGCCGCATCACCGGGTTCCTGCGAATCGTGCTGCTCGCCGCGATTCTCGGTGCGGCCCTGTCGAGTTCGTTCACCGTCGCCAACCAGCTGCCGAACATGGTGGCCGCCCTGGTGCTGGAGGCGACGTTCACCGCGATCTTCGTGCCGGTGCTGGCCCGGGCCGAACGGGACGACGCCGACGGTGGTGCCGCGTTCGTGCGGCGGCTGGTCACGCTCGCCACCGCGCTACTGCTGCTGACGACGGTGCTGTCGGTCGCGGCGGCACCGCTGCTGGTGCGGCTGATGCTGGGCAGTGACCCGCAGGTCAACGAGCCGCTCACCACCGCCTTCGCGTATCTGCTGCTGCCGCAGATCATCTTCTACGGGTTGACCTCGGTCTACATGGCAATCCTGAACAACCGCAACGTGTTCGGGCCGCCGGCGTGGGCACCGGTGCTCAACAACGTGGTCGCGATCATCACGCTGTGCGTGTATGTGCTTGTCCCGGGCGAACTCTCGATCGACCCCGTCGAGATGGGCAACGCCAAACTGCTCGTACTCGGCATCGGCACGACCCTCGGCGTCGTGGCCCAGGCCGGGGTCCTGCTGTACTCCCTGCGCCAACATCGCGTCGACCTGCGGCCGCTGTGGGGCATCGACGACCGGCTCAAGAAGTTCGGCACCATGGCCGTCGCCATGATGCTGTACGTCCTGATCAGCCAGATCGGGCTGATCGTCGGCAACGAGATCGCCAGCCACGCAGCCGCTTCCGGCCCGGCGATCTACAACTACGCCTGGCTGCTGCTGCAGTTGCCGTTCGGCATGATCGGCGTGACGGTGCTGACCGTCGTGATGCCCCGGCTGTCCCGCAACGCCGCCGCGAACGACAACCCCGCGGTGCTCGCCGACTTCTCGCTGGCCACCCGGCTGACCATGGTGACGCTCATCCCGATCGTCGCCTTCATGACCGTCGGCGGCCCCGCCATCGGCAGCGCCCTGTTCGCGTACGGCAACTTCGGGGCCACCGACGCCGGCTATCTCGGCATGGCCATCACGCTGTCGGCGTTCACCCTGATCCCGTATTCCATGCTGCTGCTGGAACTCCGGGTGTTCTACGCCCGCGAACAACCCTGGATCCCGATCG
>SCVK01000008.1 GCA_004297075.1 Chitinophagaceae bacterium | reverse complement strand
TGAAATTTTACGCACATAATCTTATTAGAAATATGGCACCAAAATCTGATAAGGATCCCAAATCCAAAGCAAAAACAGCACCGGCAAAAAACACCGATGCAAAACCGTCTTCCAAAAGCAAGAAACAACTGGAAGAGGATGATGATGATTTAGAAGATGATGAGGAAGATACCAGGCCCATCAAAAAATCTGCGTCCAAAGCTGCCGGCAAAAAAGCAGCCAGTGACGACGATGAGGATGATGAGGCAGACGATCTGGAAGATGATTGGGAAAAACCCGAAGAGGAAGACGAATGGGATCCTGACTTTGATGAATTTGATATCCCTAAAAGCAAAGGCAAGAAAGCTGCCGGCGGTAAAAAGAAAGGGGATGATGAAGATGATTTCAAACTGGACGAAGACTTCAAAGAATTCGACCTGTTCAATGATAAAAGTGGTGGATTTGATGATGATGAAGAAGATGATTTCTGATCATCGCCCCCTAACACGGTGAAAAGAACAACCGCCTCCTTTCCTGTACAGCATATCGATACATGTAAACAACAAATGTTGAGCTGGGTTAACCGGTTCAACATTTGTTGTTTTCTGGATAACCATCAATACAGTTCCAGCCACCAGTCTGTAGAATGTCTGGCAGCCGCCGGTGCCGTCAGTATCTTTTCTCCCACAGAAAATATTTTCACTTCTTTACAGGAACTGTATCGTAACAACCAGGACTGGCTTTTCGGCCACCTTGCCTATGATCTGAAGAATGCAGTGGCACCACTACACTCTTCTCACCCGGACCAGATCGGTTTCCCGGATATGTTTTTCTTCCGGCCCGAAACCGTATTGCAATTATCGGGCAATCAGTTAACCATTTCCACCCTGCAGGAAAACCCAAAACAGATTTTCGAAGAGATCTGCAGCCTTCCTTTCGGTCCGGCCGGTGAATCTTCCCACCTCGCAATCCAGCCGCGTATGGCAAAAGAAGATTACCTGCAGAAAATTGAATCCATCCGTCAGCATATACAGCGGGGCGACTGTTACGAGATCAATTTCTGCCAGGAATTTTATGCAACAAACGCGGAGATCGATCCCTTATCAGTTTACCGGCAATTAACGGAGATCTCTCCCAATCCATTCGCCTGTTTTTATAAACTGGAGGATAAATATGTTTTGTGTGCCAGTCCGGAAAGATACCTGCAGAAAAAAGGTAACCGGCTTCTCTCCCAACCCATCAAGGGAACTTTCAAGCGCCATCTTACTGATACGGCTGCAGATGAATCTTTAAAACAGGCACTGATCAAAAGTGAAAAAGACAGGAGTGAAAATGTAATGGTGGTAGACCTTGTACGCAACGATCTGAGCCAGGTATGCAAGGAAGGTTCGGTACAGGTAGATGAACTGTTTGGCGTGTACAGCTTTCCGCAGGTGCACCAGATGATCTCTACCATTTCCGGAGAATTAAAAGCGGATTTTGGTTTGGCTGAGATCCTGCAGGCCAGTTTCCCCATGGGCAGTATGACCGGTGCCCCCAAACGCCGTGTGATGGAACTGATTGAGCAATATGAAGTAACCAAAAGAGGTATTTATTCCGGCGCCATTGGTTATATCAGCCCGGATAATGATTTTGATTTTAATGTGGTCATCCGCAGTATCCTGTATAACGCTACCGCAGCATATCTCTGTTACCTGGTGGGTGGCGGTATCACTTTTTACAGCGATGCGGAAAAAGAATATGAAGAATGTTTACTGAAAGCAGCAGCCATACAGAACGTATTGGCTTAAGGTAAACGGATTATCTGGATACCGTACTCTTCCCTTCCAGCAAAGCCCGAACAGACTCCATCAGGATACTGTTCTTCCTCGCTTCGAATACCGTAACGGATTCCTTCGGTAAACGCAGGGGATATTTTTTGCCTTCGGCGAGTGTTTTATCAAAACCCGGGTTCCATTTGTTGAAGCGGGTAATATCCATCAGCAACGCATTGGCAATGATCACGGAATTATAACGACCCCCAATTTCTACCACCACCGTATTGGCCAGGTCGTCAGCAGATAAAACCACTTCCTGCGGTTGGGTGGCAAGGGCTTTTTGTACCTGTGTTTCACTGGCCGTCATGGTGGTCCAGCCGCCACTTCCTTCAAACACATAATGGGTGGCAATGAATTTTTTAACGTGGTTGCGGGTTTCTTCGGGTAAATAATACTGGAGATCCCAGAAATCGCGGCTGCCTGATTTACGCATGGCCTGCCTCACTCTGCCCGGTCCACCGTTGTAAGCAGCTACCACCAGCAGCCAGTCGCCAAAATCGCCATATAACTCTTTCATCAGTTTGGCGGCCACATGGGTGCTTTTGTAATAATCCGTACGCTCATCCACCCCCCTGGTCTGCAAACCAAAGCGACGGGCTTCATAATCCATCAGCTGCCAGGGGCCCACGGCACCGGCCCAGGAAACCAGGCCGGAGTTGAGGTGACTCTCGATCACACTCAGGTATTTCATCTCTTTGGGAATGCCATAGAGGGCCAATACATTATCGTAGAGGTCGAAATAGGGTTTGCCCCAGAATTTCATTTTTTCCAGCTCCTTGCCCTGTTTACGGATATATTCCTGCACAAAAGAGACCGCCCTGGGGTTCAATTGGGCCGCATAAGGGCGGGAAGCATCGAAATGATTGGTTGAGAACAGACTTTTAAAGCCCGCCTTGCCATCAAAAGCCGTATCGGCAGCAGACAGATCGCGGTAATCGGCGTCTATAAACGACATGGTTCCCAGGCTACCTGCCACAAACGCAAAACCCACCAGAGATACTTTGGCGATAGATATATGCGAACTGATGCTGATGCCGAACCACTTCATGTAAAAGGATTATGATGAGGGAATGCGCTCCCGGTTTATGACCGGTAACCGGTTTCCCGCCTACCCGGCGATAGCGGTAAGCTGCCGGGAAAGGCGCAGCAAAGATACCTCATCAAAATGAGAAGTCATTACCTGCAGGCCAAAGGGCAGGCCGTTGGGGTGTTGGAACAGCGGGAGTGAAATACCGGGTATTCCTACCAGGTTGGCAAATACGGTGTAGATATCGGCGAGGAACATTTCTACCGGGTCGTTGCTCTTCTCCCCGATCTTAAAAGCCGTAGCCGGAACCGTGGGTGAAATGATGGCATCAAACTCTGCAAAAATAGCCTGGGTACGTTGACTAAGTAACTGCCTAACTTGTTGAGCCTTAGTAAAATAAGCATCAAAATAGCCGGCACTTAATACAAAAGTACCCAGCATGATGCGGCGTTGTACTTCTTTGCCAAAACCCTGGCTGCGCGAAGCTTTGTATAACTCGGTCAGATCGCCGCCGGCAATATCGGCACGGTAGCCATATCTTACCCCATCAAAGCGTGAAAGATTGCTGGAAGCCTCGGCGGTGGTTAAAACATAGTAAGTTGGAACAACATGTTCAAGTAGTTCAAAATCAACTGCTTTAACCGTATGCCCCTGGTCTGTTAATTTTTTGATAAACGATTCAATGGTTTCCCGGATAGCGGGGTCCAGACCGGGATGCTCCAGGGCTTCTTTGAAATAAGCGATTTTGTACTTTTTCTCCGGATTCTCCCGGGCCAGCGTGGTATAAGCCGGCACTTCCCTCGCAGAAACCGTACTGTCAAAATCGTCGGCACCGGCAATCACTTCGAGCGTAAGGGCGGCATCTTCCACGGTTTTGGCAAAAATGCCGATCTGGTCAAAAGAGGAAGCATAGGCAATGAGCCCATAGCGCGAAACACGACCATAGGTAGGTTTTAATCCCACCACCCCGCAAAAATCGGCGGGCTGTCTTACCGAGCCGCCGGTATCGCTTCCGAGGCTGATCATACAGAGATCTGCCTGAACGGCCACAGCTGAACCGCCGGATGAACCACCGGGAACCCGGCTCTCATCAATGGCATTTCTTACCACGCCCAGCGAAGAATTTTCGTTGCTGCTGCCCATCGCAAATTCATCGCAGTTCTGGCGGCCGATAATGATGGCACCTTCGGCTAATAATTTGTCTACGGCAGTAGCATTATAAACGGCAGTAAAGTTTCCGAGAATTTTAGAAGCAGCTGAGAGGGGATGGTCTTTGTAACTGATCACATCTTTCAATCCCACCACCACTCCATGCAGTTTGCCGAGCGGTTGTCCCTGTTGCCGCTGCAAATCCAGTACAGCAGCGCGTTCCAGGGCTTCGGTTTCATACACGTTGAGAAATGCATTCAGTTGCGGACGGCTCCGGATCAACTCTAAATAACAACGAACGGCCTCCACGCAGGTGGTTTGGCCGTTCTGTAATGTTGTATGATAGTCTTTGATTGTACTGAATCGAAACAAAGCCTATATTGCTTTTGAAGGGAATAAATTACGGTTGCGTAGTGGTGGTAGTCTGGTCTTTTTCCTTCATACCTTCTTCCAGTTCTTTCTTCACATTATTCTTGGCATCGTTGAATTCACGGATACCCTTACCCAGTCCTTTCATGAACTCAGGGATCTTTCTACCGCCAAATAATACGAGAACCACTACTGCTATCAGTAAAATTTCCTGAAAACCTAAATTGCCCATAAGATTGTTTTTAAGAGTTGTAAAGTTAAGGTAAAACAAATGCTGTACAACTAAATAATTCTGTGGTATAGACCGCATAAAAAAGCGGAAGTTTAGTGTATCCTAAACTTCCGCTTTCAATTATATTAAAGAAAAAATGCTTAGAAACGTTTTTCCTTGATACGGGCACTCTTACCACTGCGCTCGCGCAGGTAGTATAATTTGGCACGACGAACTTTACCGGACTTGTTCAACACGATAGAATCGATGTTGGGAGACAGGATCGGGAACAGACGCTCTACACCTACTCCATCAGAGATCTTACGTACAGTAAAAGAGGCGGTTGCGCCATTTCCCTGCTGTTTGATCACATCTCCACGGAAACTCTGGATACGCTCTTTACCACCTTCTACAATCTTGTAGTTAACGGTAATATTGTCACCAGCTTTGAAAGCCGGGTGGGTCTTTTTAGTTGTCAACTGATCGTGAACAAACTGAACTGCTGCGTTCATAACTTTTCTTTTTTGCGGACGGCAAAGGTAAGGGAATAATTAATAATTAGTAATTAGTAATTAGTAATTTTTTTTACCTCGCTATGTTAATGGCCCGTTTTTCACGGATTACGGTTACTTTAATCTGCCCCGGATAGGTCATTTCGGTCTGTATTTTCTGGGCTATTTCGAAGCTCAGCTTGTCGCTGTCTACGTCGGTTACCTTATCGGCTTCCACAATTACCCGCAGTTCCCTACCGGCCTGGATGGCATAGGCTTTTTCTACACCGGTATAGTTAAGTGCCAGATTCTCAAGGTCTTTGATCCGCTGGAGGTATTGCTGCATGATCTCGCGGCGTGCTCCGGGACGGGCGCCACTGATGGCATCGCAGGCCTGGATAATGGGTGAGATAACGTATTGCATTTCCATTTCATCGTGGTGGGCACCAATGGCGTTCACTACGGCCGGGTTTTCGCCGTATTTCTCGGCTAATTTGGCTCCCAGCAGGGCGTGGGTCAGTTCAGTTTCTTCATCAGGCACTTTGCCTATATCGTGTAGCAGACCGGCTCTTTTGGCCAGTTTGGGGTTCATACCCAGTTCGGCAGCCATGATGGCGCAGAGATTGGCTGTTTCGCGGCTGTGCATCAGCAGGTTCTGGCCGTAAGAAGAACGGAAACGCATTTTACCTACGATACGCACCAGTTCCTTGTGCAGGCCATGAATGCCCATTTCAATCACGGTTCTTTCTCCGATCTCCATGATCTGCTCTTCGAGCTGGCGACGGGTTTTTTCTACCACTTCCTCAATACGGGCGGGGTGAATACGGCCATCGGATACCAGGCGCTGTAAGCTTAAACGGGCGATCTCCCTTCTCAATGGATCGAATGAAGACAGGATAATGGCTTCCGGTGTATCGTCTACGATCAGGTCAACCCCTGTGGCGGCTTCAATGGCGCGGATATTACGTCCTTCCCTACCAATGATCTGGCCTTTTATTTCGTCTGTTTCGAGGTTAAATACGGTTACGGTGTTCTCTATCGTTACTTCGGCAGCAGTACGCTGGATAGACTGGATCACGATCTTACGGGCTTCTTTATTGGCCTTCAGTTTGGCATCTTCTATGATCTCCTGCTGCAGGGTAAGGGCCTGGGAATGCGCTTCGGCCTTCAGGCTTTCGATCAACTGAGATTTGGCTTCTTCTGCGCTCAAACCGGCAATTTTCTCCAGGCGGCGGATATGCTCTTCCTGGTGTTTCTCCAGCTCGGTACGCTTATGATTCACCACTTCAATCTGGCGATTGAGGTTTTCTTTGATGGTCTCGTTCTCTTTGATCTGTTTGTCGAGGGCCGCTTCTTTCTGGTTGATGGTGATATCCTTCTGCTTGGCCCTGTTTTCCAGTTCGCCCAGCTTACGGTTCCGCTCCATTACTTCCCGGTCATACTCAGATTTCAACTGTACAAACTTCTCTTTGGCCTCCAGTTGTTTCTCCTTTTTGATCGTTTCGGCCCGGAGTTCAGCCTCTTTCAGTATGTTTTGAGCCTGCTGCTCAGCGTCTTCAACCTGTTTTTTGGTGTTTCTAGCGAAAAGGAATTTACCCGCTATAAGCCCTACAATTAGTGTACTTGCACCAATTATTATAGATACTACTGTTTGGTCCATGTTGTTGGAATGTTTTTAAATAGTTCGCAATCATACGTTGTTCACATCTCATTTTACCGTAATAAGTAAATGATAATAGACGAAGATAATTAAATAAGTACGAAGTACGAGCGGGGAATTGTGAAGTTGTTGGAAAGAGGGGGCAGGTTAGTGGTTGCAGGTTACTGGTTACTGGTTACTGGTTGCAGGTTAACCTGTAACTGGCAACCGGTAACCTGTAACAGGTTTCAAAGCTATTGGTCGCCGGCTAAAGCCTTGTCTACCATTTTTTCGAGGGAAGCCAGTTTTTCGGCTGCTTCTGTCCATTTTACATGGTCGATGCCTGACTGGTTCTGTTCGGTGGCAAACCAGAGCAGTACCATGGATACATAATCCTGCATATCCTTACCTGCAAACTGGATTTTGAACTGGGTGATCTTATCGTTGATAAGTGCAGCAGTTTTGCGGACCATTTCCTCGTCTGCGGCCTCAATTTTAAGGCGGTAGCTGCGGTCGGCGATCAGTATGTTTACGGGAATCAGTTCAGACATGGGATCAGGTGTTTAAGAGTGCCAGGCACTGGTCTATTTCTTTCAGATATCCATCGATGCGTTTACTGAG
>SCVK01000047.1 GCA_004297075.1 Chitinophagaceae bacterium | reverse complement strand
AGTAGCCTGCCACTTTTTTTTCTATTCGCGAATGGCGAATTAACGGAAGGCAAAGAATCCGTTAATCCGCCATCCGTTAATCCGAAATGAATCTATGAAATTTTTTATCGACACGGGCAATCTCGCCCAGATCAAAGAAGCCAATGATTTAGGGATCCTGGATGGTGTAACTACCAATCCCAGTCTGATGGCCAAAGAAGGTGTAAAGGGCGAAGAAGCCATTGCACAGCATTACAAAGCCATTTGCGAACTGGTGGATGGGGATATCAGTGCCGAAGTATTATCTACTGATTTTGCCGGTATGGTAGAAGAAGGTAAAAAACTCGCCGCCATTCACCCCAATATCGTGGTAAAAGTGCCGATGATCAAAGACGGTATCAAAGCCATCAAATGGTTTACCGATAACGGCATCCGTACCAACTGTACGCTGATTTTCTCTGCCGGACAGGCTATACTGGCTGCTAAAGCGGGCGCTTCCTATGTATCTCCTTTTATTGGCCGTATCGATGATAGTGGTTGGGATGGTATGGAACTGATTGGTCAGATTCGTCATATTTTTGACATACAAGGGTATAAAACTGAGATCTTGGCTGCTTCTATCCGTAATGCACTGCATATTGTAAAAGCTGCCGAACTGGGTGCTGATGTTTGTACCTGTCCGCTAAGCTCTATCCTGGGATTATTGAAACATCCGTTAACTGATATCGGGCTGGCCCAGTTTCTGGAAGATGCTAAAAAAATGTAATCACTTTAATTGACTGATATAAAAGACAAAGCCTCTCGTTTCCAGGAGGCTTTGTCTTTTATAAGTTGATTACTTTTCTTTTCTCGCTGCTTTCTCTCGCGGCTTCAATGATCTGCATCACCAGTATCCCATCTGTGGCAGTTACCTGTACAGGTTTGCCTTCGCGGAGAGATTGATAGATGCTGTCGTAGTAACCATAGTAATTACCCTGCAACGTTGGTATCCGTTCACGTATCAACTGTCCGTCTTTTTCTGTATGCAGCAAACCCTGCTCCGAAACGGGTTCCGTTCCCCAGTCGGTGAGGTTGGGTTTTTCATTGGAGAGTAATTTTGTTTCCTGCACATCTGCCCTTGATTTGAGAAAAGATCCTTTGCGTCCATGGATCACATAGGAGGGGAATGGTTCCCGCACCTGGTAGCCTGCTTTTAAGCGAATGCGCAGCATAGGGTAGTAGAGCAGGATCTCAAAATAATCATCTACCTGCGAGCCCGGACGGGTGATACGGATATCTGCAAAAACGGCCTGCGGCATGCCGAATAAGTGTAAAGCCTGGTCAATCAGGTGTGGACTCAGATCGTTTAAGATACCTGCGCCGGGGGCAGGCGTTTCTTTATGTGCTTTCGGGCTCAGTTCATCTTTAAACCGGTCGAAATGAAATTCTGCTTCCATGATCTCGCCCAGCCAGCCTTCTTCCACGATCTTTTTTACTGTTTTAAAATCACTGTCCCAGCGGCGGTTCTGGAATACAGACAATACTGATTTATTTTTTTCTGCCAACTGTTTCAGTTCTTCTGCTTCGGCAACCGTGGTGGTAAATGCTTTTTCTACAACCGCATGTTTTCCAGCTTCCAGTACTTTTTTGGTATAATCAAAATGAGTGCCGGTAGGTGTATTGACAACCACCAGCTCGATGGAATCATCCGCTAAGACCTCTTCCAGGGAGCGATAGATCCTGATACCGGGATAAAATGCTAAGGAATCGGTTTTGGACCGCTCCCAGATACCCACCAGTTCAAAACCAGGGTGCAGGTGAATAAAGGGGGCGTGAAATACTTTTCCCGACATACCGAAAGAGAGGATCGCTGTTTTGATGGGAGGCATGGGTAATGAGTGAATGAGTGGGTGAGTGAATGAGTGAATGAGTTGATTGGTTTAAAATTAAAAAACCTGTTTCAGATGGAAGCAGGTTTTTTGGCTGGAAGTTTTTTTATTTGGGGTCGGATGGTTTTTCTCTTTCTTTCATCTTCTCCAGGTAAGTAATACCGCTAGTGATCCATTTATCGGCCGGTTTGCCCAGCAGGTAATGATCGAACCATTCGCGCTGGCGTTTCTGGTAGTCGATCTGGTTTTCTTTTTTGGCAAGGCCGTGGTTCTCGTCGGCATATACCAGCATCACATGCGGTTTCTCCATCCGGCGCATGGTGCCATACATTTCAATACCCTGGTGCCAGTCAACCGCACCATCTTTATCGCCAAAAGCCACCAGTAAAGGCGCTTTGATCTTGCTAGCATTGAACATGGGCGAGTTGCGGATATGTGCATCGGTACGCTCGTACCAGGGGCCGTCAAATCTTCCCTGGCTGGTTTCAAAGATCTTCTGGTCGGGTGTTCCGCTGTTCCAGTAAATGGAAAGCGACATGCTGATCATATCTGTTAAAGGTGCCCCTGCACAGGCCGCTTTAAACACATCGGTTTGTGTAATCAGGTAAGCCGTTTGGTAGGCCCCCCAGCTATGTCCCATCAAACCCACTTTCTCTTTATCGATCATGCCGGTTTTCAGCACTTCTTTTACCGCAGGTACCACACAGTTCACCGCACTCATACCGGGTTCATTGGTTTCGTACACAATATCAGGTCTGAATACAAAATAACCGTTGGTGGTAAAGTTGGTGGTGTTATACGCGCTTCTGGCCGATGGGTTGGTATAACTATGAACTGTATTCGACAATAGTTCATAGATGTATACGATCATCGGATACTGTTTGCCCGGTTCGTAGTTGGCAGGATAGAACAATGCACCCTGCATTTTTTTACCCCTGGCATTGGTATAACTGATCAACCGGCTTTTACCCCAGTAATAATTATCCTGCTGCGGATTGGTGCCGGTGATCTTTTTATCGTTTGTGAAATTATCGCCGGCATATAATTCAGGCGATAAATGATAATCCTGCTTTACATACAGGAAACTATTGGCGTCTTTGGCTTTTGTGAGGCGACTGATAGAAAGGTCTTCAAAGATCAGTTTTTCTGTGTTGCCATTCTCATACTTATAGTAACCATATTTTTTGCTCTTATCGCCATAGGCAGAGAGGTACAGGGCTTTGCTGTCGTCGAGGTAAGTTTCTTCAAAATCTACCCGGTATACGCGGAACATGATCTCTTCTTTCTCGCCCTGTGTCAGTTTTCTGCCACCACTGCCATCAGGTTTTACGGCCCAGATATTGTATTCATCATATAGCAGCACTTCTTTATCTCCCTTGATCCATCCACCAACACCTACCGGCGGTCTGGTAGCAGGGTGGTCATCACGCAGATTCTGAAAATCTGCTTTTATGTTTTGTGTGATATTGATATTTCTGCTGGTGGCAATCTCATACACCCACCAATGTTTATCGCGGAAATAATACAGGAATTTACCATCAGGCGAGGAGTTGGGGCCTGTATAAAAACCATCCAGCGTTTTTTCGAACAACAATTTTTCCTCTCCGGTCTGTGTATTTACCAGATAAAAATCTGCATAGTCTTCCTTAAAAGCGGGTTTGTATTTTTTGTTGGTGGAAGTGATGGCAAATTGCTGGTTACCTGTTAATAACGCATCTGGTGTATTTTCTTTGGCCAGTTGATAGAATTGCTTAGTCCCCAGATTCCAAACTGATAAATAACTGGCTTCCTTATCCTGTGTAAAGGTTATTTTCTGTCGCGGCTGGATCTCCGGATCTTTCCAATGCCAGATATCTACCGCCGGTAATTTTTCGTCAACCCCCGGTTTTTTAGCCAGCATGGTTTTGGCACTATCATTTTTTGATTTGCTGGAGTCTGTGTTTTTTTTGTCTTCTTTTTTGGGTTTAACGGTCCATGTTTTTAGTCCAAAGAAAATCGAACGCATATCATCACTGATCCTGAGTACCGACCCATTGTAGATCCGCATATTACCTGGGAAACCTGCCGCAGTGGTTGGATCAAAGATCTGTAAAGAAGCAGTTTTATAAATGTCCATGTAACTGTACACCATGGCATTTTCTTCTTCGTGGCTGTCTTTTTTGAAGGTCTTGAAGAAGCTGAGTCCATCGCCTTCTTTCTGCCAGCTGAGTTTGGAGAAGCGGGACGTATCACTGGCCACTACTTTTATGGTGTAGAGATTGAGGTTAAATAATTCTACGGAGTTGCCGGCAGTATTGGCCGACTCAATGATATAGGCCAGAAAATCACTTTTCTTATTAAACGCATACTCGGTCACATTGCCAATGGTGCGCGTGGTATTATCAGCAAGATTCTTCAGCAGTAATACACTGCCTTTGTCTTTATTCTCTTTGGGAGGAGCGAGGTAAACTGCAAGGAACTTTCCGTTGCGCGAAAATCCAAAGCGGGAAATATTCTGTACGGTTTCCTTATTACCCGTTTCCAGGTTCAACAGTCCCATTTTGTATTCGATGGGTTTTGACTGATCGCGCATTTTCTCCGCTTCTTTAAAGGGAAGTCCGATCCGGTAAGCCAGCCATTTATTGTCTTTGGAGAATTCAGGGTTACTTGCAAACGCTAATTTGTAGGATTTACCATTGTTCCGGTTAATAACGTAGAGGGTATCATTGTCTTCCTGCACCAGCAACTGGTAAGCCACCCACTCGCCATTGGGGGAGAGGTCGTTGGCACCAATACTTTGCCATTTAGCGTAGTCGTCTATGGTCAGCGTCTTTTTTTGTTGAGCCCGGGTGCTGCCGGCTAAGCAGCCCATGAAGAGCAGTAGCCAAAGGAGTTTTGGGAACATAAGCGTTTAGTTTGAAACAAGATATACAAAAGCTTGGGTTTTCTAAACCGCCGGTACTATAAAAATGCAAATAACTGACTATCAAATATTTGTACTTGGTTCTCCGAGTTGTGCACATTCCAGCGCTGCTATTGCAAATGCGTACGCTGCACCTTATTTTGTTTAATCTTTTTTACCTTTTAAAACGATTGCTATGAACACACAAAAATTCCTGGTCTCTGGTATTGTTGGAGGCATTGTCTGTTTTTTTGCCGGTTACCTTGTTTACGGCATGGCCATGGCCGATTTC
>SCVK01000463.1 GCA_004297075.1 Chitinophagaceae bacterium | reverse complement strand
GGCTGGCCAAACGACGAGCCAACTCCACCGGGATGCTGTACGTGGTGTTCTGGGTCGCGACAAGTCCGATGCGCTCGGTCACCGACGCCAGAGCCGCCAGTTGTGTGATGGCGTCGGGCCTGCCGGCGATGTCGGTGGAGAGAATGTCGCCACGGTTCTCTCGGATACGTTGACCGTCCCCGAGAAAGAACGCGTCGAACAAACCGCGTTCGAGTGTGCCGGCGACCTCGATGAACGTGTCGGTGGCCACTTGATCGGGGGCGTGCGAATCCTCCCAGATCGTCTGCGCGCCGATCCCTGGATAGAACACGCCCAGATGAATCTGCGCGTTCGGGTCGAACGGTGCGCCGGTGTCCGGGTGATGGTCGATGATGCCCATGACAGCTCTTCTCTACTCGTGCGCAGCCGCGGCGTAGCGGCTGACCGGACGCGGCAACCCCAGGTTCTCCCGCAGCGACAGTCCCGGCGTCGGTCGACGAATCAGATGTGCCGGTACCGCAAGCTCTTTCAACGCCGCACCACCGAGGTGCAGCCGGACGCCGTCGACGACTCCGGCGAGGGCCTCGGCCTTCGACAGGTGGTCGATATCGGCGAACACCAGCGCGGCCCCGTCGCGGCGAGCGGTGTCGGCCTGCTCGCCGATGCCGTCCCCGCGTACGAGTGCGACATCGAGCAGATCGGTGACTCCCAGGTCGGCGTCGCCGATGACGACGACCTGCCCCTGCGGCGGACGAGGAGTGATCAGTGGCCCTACGACGTCGAAGAATTCGCCCTCGAAGCGCACGTGATGCACGCGAGCGGGATCGAGATACCGGCCGGACTCCGCGTCTCGAACGACGGCGTCGTCTTCCCACGAATCCCACAGCCGCCCCGCCACGTCGATGACGTCCCGCACTTCGGCGGTGGTCTCGGAGCGGACCTCGGATCCGACAGCCGCGTGAGTGTCCGCGCTGTTGTCGACACCGACCACCCAGGCCCCGCGGCCGTGCGAGGCGTGGTCCACACTCGCGAGTTGTGTTGCGAGAAAGAACGGTTCGGTCGTCAGAGTGTGGACCGTGGGAGCCAGGCCGAGGGTGGACGTGGTGGAGGCGACGAATGCCGCACGAGTACCTGCATCGAGGCGCTCGCGTG
>SCVK01000462.1 GCA_004297075.1 Chitinophagaceae bacterium | reverse complement strand
GGCCGCGGCCAGACGCGCTTCGGATTGGGCGACGTCCGTGCGGGTGATCTCGCCCACGTCGAAGCGGGCCTTCGATTCGTCGAGCTGGCGCTGGAGGACGCGCACGTTCTCCTCGCGGATGCGCAGCCCTTCCTGGTCCCGACGCGTGTCGGCATAGGCCTGGATGACCGACTGCATCACCGAGGCTTCGGTCCGGCGCAGTTGTTCGCGGCCGGCCAGGATGTCGGCCTCGGCGGCGTTGACCGCGGCGGCGACGCGGCCTCCGGTATAGAGCGGCTGGCTCAGTTGCAGGGTGGCGCTGGCGCTGTTGTCGTCACGACGGCCGCCCACGAGCGTATCGCGAATGCCGTCGCCGTTGGTGTCGATGTAGTCGCCGAGGCCTGGAGTGCGGACGTCCGCGTAGGCGATCGATCCGGTGACTTGCGCCTGAGGCCGGTAACCGGCCCGCGCCTGCACCCAGTTCTCGTCCAGCGCCCGTTGCGTGGCGCGTTGCGCCTGCAGGGTCGGGTTGGAATCGTAAGCGAGCGCGATAGCCTCGGCCAGGGTTTCGGCGGACGCCGGCGCGGCGATCGCGAGCGCAAGTCCTGCGCTGTAGACCGCGGCCAACAAACCTCCGCGACGACTATTGAACATGGTTATCCCCGAAACGGCGTAGTGAGACCGGGTCCTATATGACCGCCTATTCAGCGCCGGACTAGAGGGCGCGACCTTAAGCTTTTTTCACCCCAAGGTTTCGGCCATGTTTCACGTGCGCCATCTGCACGCGAGGATCGCCTCGACCTAGAACGCAAACCCCGCCTTCGGTTCGAAGCCCGGCAGAACAGGCGCCATGGCGTCAAACAGCGTACGACGGCCGACGCCGTCGTCGGCGCGGACATAATAAACAGCTTGGCCGGTAGGTCCGTTCCGTTCGATGACCAACAGGCGTCCGCCCGGGGCCAGGGCGTCGAGCCAGGTCTGGGGCGCGCGGGTGACCGCCCCCTCGACCACGATGAGATCGTAGCCCGCGCCAGGAAGCGCCTTGAGTTCCTCG